>CAZDYM010000167.1:0-6036 GCA_964509325.1 uncultured Phycisphaeraceae bacterium | reverse complement strand
GCCAGCAGGCCCGCCCGCTCGCGGTCGATGCTCGTCGACGACGCCCGGCGCTCCGACAGGCTCAGGCGGATTTCCGCGGCCTCGCTCTGGGCCGCCTCCTTCGCGTCCGCCGCCCCGCGCAGCCGCGACTCCGCCTCCGCCAGCGACGCCTCGGCCTGTTCCAGCATCGAGCGCTTCTCGCCGGCCTCGCGCCGGCATTCCTCCGCGTGACGCAGCAGCTCCGCCAGGCGGTGCCCGTCCTCCTCGATCTGGTGCGCCGCCTCGGCGAGGGCCCGCTCGCTCATCGCCCGGCGCTGCTGGGCCGAGGCCGCCCGGTGCTCGGCGGCGGCCTTCGACCGCTCCAGCTCCTGTTGCCGCTCCACCAGTTCGTGCCGACGCATCTCCGCCTCGGAGCGCGTGTGCTCGATCTCCGACACCAGCGCGACGGCGGAATCCCGCTGGCCCCCCAGTTCCTGCAGCCGGCTGGTCAGCCCGGTCAGCCGCGTGTGCAGGTCATCGTAAAGTTCGAGCGCCAGCGCGGTCTTGGCGGCCTTCAACTGCGCGTCGAGTTCGATGAACCGGCGCGCCTTGCTCGCCTGGCCCTTGACCAGACGCAGACGCCGCTCGGTTGAATCCAACTGCTCGCGGGCCCGCACGAGGTTCGCCTCGGTCCGCTCCAACTTCCGCTGCGCCTCCACGCGGCGGGCCTTGAACTTCGCCACCCCCGCCGCCTCCTCGAAGAACATCCGACGCTCCACCGGGTTCGCCAGCAGCAACTGGTCCACCCGCCCCTGCTCGATGATCGAGTACGCGTCGGCCCCCACGCCGGTATCCAGGAACAACTCGCGGATGTCCCGGAGCCGCGCCTTGCGGCCGTTGATCAGGTACTGCGACGTGCCGTCGCGGTATAGGCGGCGCTCGACGTCGACCGTCTCCGCGTCGATGGGCAAGTGACGCGTGCGGTCGTCCACCTCCGCGAACAGCGTCGCCGCGTCCGCCGACTCGTCCTCGAACGGGTGCTCGGCCACGCCCGTCCCCCCGGTCCCCCCGGCCCCCCCGGCCCCCTCGGCCACGCCCGGTCCGCCCTCGACGGGGTGAACATCCGCTCTGTGCGCCGCGTGCAGCGCCCGGTGCACTTCACGGCGTGCCGCCCGCTCGGCCCGCTCCGCCTCGGTGAGCACCGGGTTCTCGAACGTCAGCGTGACCCCCGCCATCCCCGAGGGTTTCCGCCCCGCGCTGCCCGCGAAGATGACGTCCATCATCTCCTTGCCGCGCAGGCTCTTGGCCGAGCGTTCCCCCAGCACCCACTTCACCGCGTCGACCACGTTGGACTTCCCGCACCCGTTCGGGCCCACGATCCCCGTGATCGGGGCGTCGAACGTGAACTCGGTACGGTCGGCGAACGACTTGAAGCCGACAACGGTGAGTTTGGCCAGACGCATGGGGAACAAGACCTCCGTGTCACGACGCGGAGCGCGGCTTCAGTTCGGTTGCCCATCGTTGGGCCGTCCATGCCGCGCGGCGCGAATCAACCGACGCCCTCCGGGCGCCGTGCCGGGCCGAATCGCTCCGCAACAGTATCCCGAAAAGCCCGGCGAAGGGCAACCCGCGCGATGCCGCCGCAACGCGAGGTCACGGGCACGCCGAGCCGAACCGCCCGAGGAACTGCGTCAGGTCGATCGTGTTGACCCGCCCGTCCCCGTTCATGTCGCCGTTCTGCCCCGGATCAACCAACTGGCCGAACCTCCCCAGAAGGAACGTGAGGTCCACCGTGTTCACCGTGTTGTCGGCGAAGAAGTCGCCAGGGCAGGCCGGCGGGGGGACCGCCGTCAGAAACGTCCACGCCCCGGACGAGGCCGGCGTGAACGCCGATCCCGCGTTCCACGCCTCGACTTTCCAGTGGTACCGTGTGGCGGGCGCCAGGGCCGCGGCCGGCACCGTCGCCCCCGGACCAAGCGTCGCCAGCGACAGCACCGGCGCGGCGAAGGCCGGGTTGTCCGCCACCGTGACGACATAGAACGCCGCGTTCGCCGACGCACCCCAGGAGAGCGCCACCGGCCCGGTCAGTCCCGCCGTCTCGGTGGGGGGGCTGAGCAGTTCAAACGGCCCGGCCGGCGGCACCGGGGCGTCGGCCTCCAGGCAACCCGCCGAGGCCCGCCCCGCTCTGATCGACGCCACGCTGGCCCCGCTGATATCCGTCACGAAAGAGTTCGCGAACGTGATCGACGCGTTCATCGTGCTGTCCGGGTTCGGGAACGAGCACGCGCAGTGGCTCGCCCCCCACACGTGCCCCAGTTCATGGGCCGTGATGTCGGTCGCGCCGGCCAGGCTGCCGCAGCAGTCGGGCCGCACCATCGCGTACGCCTGGGAGGTGTCGCAGATCGAGCCCGTCAACGCGCTCCCCAGCACCCCTGCCGACAGCGTCTTCCCCGTGAACAGCACCGCCACATCCCGCGGAACTCCCGCCTGGGAAGCGTTCCACTCCGCCTGCATCTGCAGCAGCAGCGGCGTCGCCTGGAACGACGTGTACGGCGCGCCGGGCGCGGTCCGCACCAGGATGGTCGTGATCCGGTGCCGGACCCCCACCTCGCCCACGAACTGAAGATTGGCCACCGCCACCACCCGCTCGATCTGGGCCCGAACCCCATCGACCGAGCCGTAGCGCTCGAACAGTTCATAGTCGCTGTCGCACGCCAACTCGGCGACGCACACCGGCGCTGAGCACGTCGAGCGTTGGCCCTCCGGCGGCGCTTCGATCTCGGCGCGGCTTCGCACAGCCGCGTCGTGCGACGCGCACAGCCCCGCCTCGCCCGCCCGCGGGCCGCCGATCACGCGGTCCAGGCTGTGGTAGCCGACGTGGACGATCCCCGGACCGAACGCGCCGCGGTCGATCTCCGCCGCGCCAGCCGGCGCGGGCTCGACCCAGAACGCCCCCGGCAGCCCCGGCGTCTCGATCCGCGCCGTCACACCCGTCTCGTCGAGATACGCCGAAACCACCGAGCCGGGCAGCTCGGGAGAAACCCCCTCATAGGTTCGAACCGGCCCGGGCTCCACCCGCGTCCAGGCGCCGTCGGCCCCCTGCACCATCACCCGGAACCCCTCGGCCCGCTGCGACACCGGCGCGAGCACCAGCGTCACCGGGGACCCGTTGACCGGCACCCGCAGCGTGATCCCACGTCCGGGCGCGATCGGGCCCGCCAGATCCAAAACCGCCACATCCCCCCGTGCCAGCCCCATGCGCTCGATCAGCCCGTCTCCCCGCCCGGCGGTCTCCACAAACCTCATGGTCTGAGCGAGCGAGGTCGGACCGAGCGCGCCGGCCCAGGCACCGCCCACCCCCAGCGCCAGGCCCAGG
This sequence comes from uncultured Phycisphaeraceae bacterium, assembly GCA_964509325.1. Classification (GTDB taxonomy): domain Bacteria; phylum Planctomycetota; class Phycisphaerae; order Phycisphaerales; family UBA1924; genus JAFLCM01. The sequence goes on along the minus strand of CAZDYM010000167.1, from coordinate 2,702 downwards.
CTCCACCCACGATGTCGAGTCGAAAATCGCATGGCGTATTGTCTGATTCGCACCCCAGTCAGGGAAGATCGGATGCCTCTCGGCCCGGAAACAGCCGGACGCCCTCGAGCCTCGGCAGACAGGTTGTCCACGCCCGAGCCGCGGTCTAAGTTTGGATTTTGATCGGTTGCCGCCGGGCCCCCGGACCTCTCGCGCCGGCACGCTAGGCTGCAGCCCGTGATCCGAACCGACGCCGCCGCGACGCCGCCCCGCCCCATGCCCGCCACCGAATCACCCCCGTTCCATCACCGGCACCTGCTGGCCGTGGAGCAACTCTCCGCCGCCGACATCGGCCTCATTCTTGACCGGGCCGACGGGTTCAAGGCGCTGCTGCTGCACAACCAGGAGGCCCCCAGCGTGCTGCGCGGACGCCGGCTGGTCAACCTGTTTTTCGAGAACTCGACGCGGACCCGCACCAGTTTCGAGCTCGCGGCCCGCCCCCTCGGGGCCACGGTGATCAACTTCGACGTGGGCACGTCGAGTTTCGCCAAGGGCGAATCGCTGCTCGACACGGCCCACACCATCCACGCCATGGGCGTCGATTACATCGTGATGCGCCACCCCTCGTCCGGCGCGTGCGAGTTCCTCGCCAAGGAGGTCCGCGCCAGCGTGCTCAACGCCGGCGACGGCGCCCACGAACACCCCACCCAGGCCCTCCTCGACGCCTTCACCATCCGCGAGCACTTCGACCGCGTCGAGGGCCTCAAGGTCACCATCATCGGCGACCTGCTCCACTCCCGCGTCGGCCGGTCCAACATCCACTGTCTCCTCAGGCTCGGCGCGGAGGTGACCCTCAGCGGGCCCGCGGCCCTGCTGCCGCGCGGGTTCGAGACCTTCGGCGCACGGGTGCGCGTGGTCCACGACGCCGACGAGGCCGTCCGCGGCGCCGACGTGGTCTACCTGCTCCGCATCCAGCACGAGAGGCAGAAAAAGGGGCTCTTCCCTTCCCTCAGCGAGTACCGGCGACTCTTCGGCGTCGACCAGCGCCGCCTCGCGCTCGCCGCGCCCCACGCCATCGTCATGCACCCGGGCCCCGTGAACCGCGGCGTCGAGATCGCCTCCGATGTCCTCGACGGGCCCCGCAGCGTGGTCCTCACGCAGGTGACCAACGGCGTCGCGGTCCGCATGGCCGCGCTCGCGCTGCTCGAAGAAGCCCGCGCTCGGACCGACCCGGCCCTCTGATCCACCGCCCCGCCGCCGAACTCCCGACCCGACGCCCTCGACCCCCCATGCCCACGACCCTGCTGCTCAACGCCCGCGTCATCGATCCATCCCAAGGACTCGACGCCCCGCGCCACGTGCTCATCGAGGCAGGTCGAATCAAGTCGCTGCTGGCTCCGCCCCAGCGCGCCGGCGCCCCCGCCGACCACGCGACCGCCGAACGCGTCATCGACGCCTCCGGCTGCGTCGTCGCCCCGGGGTTCATCGACCTGCACGTCCACCTCCGCGAACCCGGGGGCGAGGCCTCCGAGACCATCCGCACCGGCACCCGCGCCGCCGCCCTCGGGGGCTTCACCACCGTGTTCTGCATGCCCAACACCAGCCCGGTGTGCGACACCCCGATCACGGTGAAGTACATCCTCGACCGGGCCGCCGACGCCGGCTCCACCCGAGTCGCCCCGGTCGCCGCCGTCACCACCGGGCAGCAGGGCGAGCTGCTGACCGACTTCGCCGCCCTGCGCGAGGCCGGCGCCGCGGCCCTTTCAGACGACGGACGACCCGTCACTAGCTCCGACCTCATGCGCCGCGCCATGGAGCACGCCGCCAGCCTCGGCATGGTCATCCTCGACCACTGCGAGGACATGAGCCTCACCGGCGAGGGCGTCATGCACGAGGGGCCCACCGCCCTCCGTCTGGGCCTGCGCGGCATCCCCCGCGCCAGCGAGGCCGCTTGCGTCGCCCGCGACTGCCTGCTCAGCCTGCTCACCGGGTGCCGGCTGCACATCTGCCACGTCTCGAACGTTGAGTCCGTGGAGGCCATCCGCCACTTCAAGCGCCGCGGCGCCCCCGTCACCGCCGAGGTCAGCCCGCACCACCTCACCCTCACGGAAGCCGCCGTCGCCGCCGAGGGCGGATACAACACCCACGCCAAGATGAAGCCCCCGTTGTGCGAAGAGTCCGACCGACTCGCGCTCGTCGAGGCGGTCGAAGACGGCACCATCGACTGCATCGCCACCGACCACGCGCCCCACTCACCGGCCAGCAAGGCCACCACCTTCGAGGTCGCCCCCTTCGGCATCATCGGCATGGAAACGGCGTTCCCCGTCGTCTACGAAGCCTTCGTCCGCACCGGGCGATGGACCCTGCCTTTCCTGATCGACAAGATGTCCTGCGCGCCCGCCCGTCTGATGGGCGACACCGCCCAGACCAAGGGCCGGGGCACCCTCGCCCCCGGTGCGCCCGCCGACCTGGTCCTGCTCCGCGAAGGCGAGCCGTGGACCTTCGATGAACCCCACCTGGGCTCGAAGAGCCGCAACTGCCCGTGGCTCGGCTCGAGGTTCCACGCGCGGATCATCGGCACCATGGCGGGAGGCACATGGTCGCTGGAACCGCCCGCTACCATGCCCGCATGAGCGACGCCGCGGCCACGACTTCCCACGCCCCCGCACCGGCCCCCGCGCCGCTCCGGGCACCGGCCCCGGCCCCCGCGAACCCGTCGGGGA
>CAZDYM010000166.1:0-6042 GCA_964509325.1 uncultured Phycisphaeraceae bacterium | reverse complement strand
TCGCGAGTGCGCACACCGCGCCTCTCTTCAGATCTTCCCTAGATCTTCCCTTCGTTGACCATCTTGTTGAAGTCCTCGAGGGGGATCTCGGTCACCTTAGCGCGGGCCAGCACGGCGTCCATCGCCTTGTGCTCGCGCACCTGCTGCACCACCATCCCGATCTGGTTGGTCTGAATCAGTTCGGTCCGCAGTTTGTCGGGCCGGACGCGGCGTTCCATCGCGATCTGGTAGATCCGCCCGTTCACCTCGTCCTCCGTCACCTGCACGTTGAACTTCTGCGCCGCCTTCATCATGATGAAGAACAGCTTCAGCTCGGCCACCGCCTGCTCCATCGTGCCCGAGCGGAGCTCGGCGACGCGGTTCTCGATCTCAGCGGGCTCCATCCCGCGGTAGGCCATCTCCATGCGGGCCCGCGCCAACGACCGCTCGGCCTGGCGTGCCGACACGTTCTTGGGCATGTCGACCTTGACCAGTTCCAGCAGCTTCTTCGCGACCTGCTGGCGCATGGCGGCCTGCTGCTCCACGGCGGCCCGCTGCTCCAGACGCGCGCGGACCTGCTCCCTCATCTGGCCCTCGTCGGTCAGGCCCATCCGGGCGAGGATGTCCTCCACCTTCGCGGGGATGATGCGCTCGACACGCTCGACCTTGAACGTGATCACGAGGTTCTTGCCCCGGACGTCGACACGCTCGTGCACGTCGGGGCCCTTGCACTTGATCGTGAGCGTGTCGCCCGGCTTGGGGAGCCCGGCCTGCTTGGCGAAGTCGTCGACGAGCACGCCGAGGATGGCCCCCTTGCCGTCCTTGTCCTTGGCGGGGATCTGCACAACCGCCCCCTCCAGGTCGAGCAGCGGCTTGTCGGATTCCTTCGAGCCGGCCTCCCGCATGGTGCCGCGGCCGATGCAGTAGTCGCCGGGCGACGCCTTCTCCTGCGTTTCCAGGGAGCCCTCGTTGGTCCGCAGACGCTCGATCTGCTCGGTGACCTGCTCCTCCTTCACGGTGATGACGGGCTTCCGAACCTCGATGCCGTCGACGTCCGGCAGCTCGAACTCGGGCGCGACCTCGACCTCCAGGTGGAACCTGAGGTCCTTGGTGGGGTCGAGCTCGAGCTTGGCCAGTTCCTCGTTGCCCTCGGGCTCGGCGAGGACCTGGAGCTTGTGCTGCTCCAACGCCTGCGAGTACGACGAAGACACCAGTTGGTTCAGGCATTCACGCCTGACGGAAGCGCCGAACTGCTTCTCGATCAGCCGACGCGGCACGCGCCCGGGGCGGAAGCCGGGGATCGCCGCCTGCGTCATCAGGGCGGCCATCTGGGACTCCAGCTGCTCGGCCACATGAGCACGCGGGAGCACGAACGACAACTTCTTGCGGCACGAGCCGAGGTCTTCAACCTTGACGTCGGCGGCGGGAGCGGCGGCGGTCGACATGACAACGCCCTTTCGGCGCGGGACCACCCTTCAAGCGACGCTCGGACCCAGGCTCGCACGAGCCGACCATCCGGGCCGCCGGGGCGGGGGGCGGATGCTATGCGGGAGTCGGGGTGCGAGCGAAGCGGGCCGTTCCCGATGCCTCATGGCTGGTCCCCGCTGCTCTCCTCCCCGCTATACTCCTCCCCCCCCACCTCTCCTCCCCTCCCGCCGGCGGGTTTGATCGGCGTGGAATCCACGCCGGAGTGGCGGAACTGGCAGACGCGCTGGATTCAAAATCCTGTGCCCGCAAGGGCGTGAGGGTTCGACCCCCTCCTCCGGCATTGTTGGAACAGCACCGGGCACCGGGCACCTGGCACCGGGCCTCGGCGATCCGCACCGAACATTCACCCTTCTTTCCCCAAGAGAGCGAGACCTGACCATGAGCGACCAGCAGAACCAGCAGCAGCAGATCCAGATCCGCCTGGACGAATCGAAGATGGCGACCGTCTACGCGAACACCATCCGCACCTCGACCACCCAGGACGAGGTCGCCCTCGACTTCGGGTTCAACCTCCCCATGCAGCAGGGGCCGGACCAGCCGGTGGTGATGAACTTCCACGTGGGCAGCCGCGTGATCATGAACTGGCAGGGCGCCAAGCGGTTGATGATGAGCCTCCAGCAACTGATCCAGAACTACGAGAACGCCGTGGGCGTGATCGAACTCGCCCCGCAGCCGCGCCAGGGCCAGGCACGGAAGTAAAGAAACGCCCAGCAGGGAAGTGCCCGTCGAATCGGGAGGCGCCGGGTCCGAAGCCGCCGCGGCGACAGGCACCGGGACAGCAACGCAAAGGGCCCCCGCGCGCCGGGGGCCCTTCTTGTTTCCGTGAGTCGCGGGCGCCGTCGTGCGCGGGTTCAGCAGGGCGCGCCGAACACGCCGAGGAAGAGGGTGAGATCCGCCACGTTGACCGAGCCGTCGTTGTTGAGGTCGGTGGCCAGCCCGGGGCCGGACTGGCCGAACTTGCCGAGGAAGATGGTCAGGTCCGCGACGTTGACGAGGTTGTCGGCGTTGAGATCGCCCAGGCACCCCGGGGGCGGGGGCGTGCAGTCGAGGAAAACGATCTCCACGTCGTCGACGCCCGCTTCCACGATCGAGCCCGAGCCGAGGTCCCGCGCCAGGAACCGCACGCGCACCTGATCGGTGGGCGCGACAAAGTCGGCGACGCGGAACCGCTTGTGGCGCCACTCCCCGGCGTTCTCGGTCACAAGTTCCAGCAGGGTCCACGAGGCGCCGTTGTCGTTGGAGATCTCGACGGGCATGGAGTCGGCGTTGGGCGAAGCGCCGGTGTTGTTCGAGTACCAGCGGGAATAGGCGATATAGGGGTCGCCGAAACCCCCGGTGGCGTTCAGGGTGGGCGAGGTGAGGGTGGTGGTTCCGCCGTCCACGTCGGCTTCGCCGAGGCTGCCGCCGGGGGTGCCCTGCCCGGTGACGAAGCAGAGCGTGCCGACGCCCGCGGGGTTGTCGTTCTCGGGCTGCGCCGCGGTGCCGTTGGGGTCGACGCGGACCCATCGCCCGCTGACGGTGGCGTTGTCGCCGGCGGTGAAGGTGCTCCAGCCGGTGTCGGTCTCGAAGTTGTCGGCGAAGGTGACGGTCTCGTCGTAGGCGATGGGCGCGGTGAACACGGTGGCGGGGTACCGGAACTGCACGCCGTTGTCCGCGCGCGCTGAAAAGTCATAGGCGATCTCCCCGCCGCAGGGCAGCGCGGGGAGCGTGGCGGCGTACTGGCCCGGGATCGCGGTGGGCGCCAGCGGGACCGTCGAGAACGCGCCGCCGTTGACGGCGTACCGCATCTGCACCGTCCCCGGCTGAACCGAGGCGCCGTTCACACCGGTGACCGAAACGCGGACGACGGCGTTTTGCGGCGGAACCGGGTCGGGGTTGGGGGTGGTGGAAGTATCAAAGCTGAGCTGCTGCGGGCCCACCCACCACACGAAAAGGCCCTTCTCGATATCGCTGCCCAGCACGATGCCGCTGGGGAGGAACGGGTAGTTGTTCCACAGGCTGTTGAAGTTGTCGCTGTCGTTCTCCGGGTACGTGTCGAAGAACGCGACCTCGGTGGGGCTGGTGGGGTTGGTGGCGTCGAACACCCGAAGGCCCGAGCGGTAGTTGGACTGATAGATGCGGTTGCCCCTGACATACAGGTTGTGGTCGATCGCGGTGCCGCCGTTGCTGAACCCCCCCACGTAGACCGGGGCGTTGATGTTGGACACGTCGAAGATGCGGGTGGTGGTCGGGAGGTTGAGGTTCTGCTCGTCGAGCTCGTCGTTGAGGTAGAGGTACCGCCGGTCCTCGCTCAGCCAGCCCTGGTGCGAGAACTGGGCGTTCGGGTACGTCACGCGCGAGACGAGAAAGATGTTCGACTTGTTCGTGACGTCCACGATGTCAACCGCGGGGTTGCCGCCGTTGGAGACGTCGTTCGCGAAGCAGAACGCGATCTCGCGCCCTGCGAAGGGTCCGGAGGTGTACGAGACCACCTGCGTCTCGTGGACGTAGCGCGCGGTCCACTGGCCCACGAAAACAGGGGCGGCGGGATTGGCGAGCGAGTACACCCGCAGGCCCGCGGAGCCGCCGGTGAAACTCTGCCCGCCGCAGCGGTACAGGTACCCGGATTCCTCGTTGATGAAAACCGTGTGCGTGGAGGCGGTGTTGGGGGTGTTGACGGAGCCGACCAGCGTGACCACGCCGCTGTCGATGTTGGCGAGGTTCATGATCTGGATGCCGCCGCCGCCCTCGCTCACGGCGTAGCAGTAGTGCTGGTAGATCTTCATGTCGCGCCACAGGCTCACCGGCCCGGTGATGTTCGCGACCACCACCGGGTTCGCGGGGTTGGTCACCTCGACGAAGCAGGTGGTGGCGTTCGTGCCGATGATCGCGTACTCACGCCCCGAAGGCGAGACGTAACCCCAGCACGTGTTCGCGCTGGTCAGCCCGTTGGCCAACTGCGCGAGCGGCAGCCACGCCAGCAACTGGACGTTGTTCGAAGGGAAACTCAGCGGCGGCGGGTTGCCCGTCTCGATCGTCCAGCCCGCGCCCTCCCATGGCACCTGAATATCGCTGGGCCCGGTGCCGTGCATCGGACAGGCCAGCGAGATCAGGGCGGCGGCAGCGCCGGCGATGCCGGCGGCGAGAACGGCGGTGGAAAGCTGTTTCATGGCGGGCCGGGGGGATCGGGGAGAGGGCTCGGGGCTCGACATCGTGGGACTGCCTGACCACCACTCTAAGACAAGTTGGCTGACTTCCCGACACGGAATCCCACCCCAATTCCGGGCGGACATCGCCCGGAGCGACCGTCCTGACCCGCCGCGCTCGACATTCTCGACCCCGCGGCCCCCGCGGCCCCCCTCGGCCCCCCTCGGCCCCGGCGTGACCGGCGCGGGGTCACCCACCCTTGCCCATCGGCAGGTCGAAGCGGTCGTGCGTGCGGCAGTACGACAACCCGCCCATGCGTCCGATGGCGTCGAGCGCCACCGGGTCAACGTGCAGGCGGTCGTTGATCACGCCGTCGTCGGCGTGGACCCACACCACGCGCCCGATGACGATGTTGCCCCCGCCCGGAACGCCCGGGGCAAGCCGGATCACCTGCACGGTCTCGCACTCGAACGCCACGGGGGATTCCTTCACGCGGGGCGGCTTGACGCGGTGCGAGGGAGCCGGGGTGAGGCCGGCGAGATCGAACTCGCTCTCGCCGTGGGGCAGCGGCTCGGCGCACAGCGCCATCGGGCGGGCGATGGCGTGGGGAACAACGCTCACCACGAACTGGGACCCCTCGCCGGGCCGCGGGCCCGTGGCGGTCTCAAGAATGTTGCGGAGCGTGTCCTTCGGATCGGCGGAAGGCTCGGGCTTGTTGGCGGGGCAGAACAGCAGGCTCATGGGCTCGGCGGAGACGCCCGCAAAGAAGGAAAACGGAGCCAGGTTCGGCCCGCCGCCCCGCGAGAGCGTGGAGACGAACGCGATCGGGCGCGGGACAATGGCCCCGATCATGAGCTTGTAACGGTCGCGCTGCGGGAGCGTGGAGGGGTCGATTTCCATGCGAGAAGCCGAGTCATCAGGTGGTCGGGCGGCCCGGCGCCCCCCGGCGGAACGCAACGTTGACGAGCATGACCAGCGTCATCGCCGCCATGGCGATGAGGACGATCCACAGGACGCGGAGCGGCCACGGGCCCAGGGCGTCGACAATCGTGGCGGCGCCGGGTTTCGTCGGGCCCACGTAGCCGTAGTTGAATCCGGTGGCGGCGTTCAGCGCGAACATCAGGGCGACGTAGACCAGCCCCGCGAGGATCGCGGTGCGGAGGTCCTTCCAGGTGGGGCGGAAGCCCAGGCCGACCGCGTCGTACAACGCCGAGCCGACGATGCTGGCGTGGAGCACCCAGCCGACGACGAACGCCCCGCTGCCCGGGCGGTGGATGGGGGTGGCGAAAAACTGCGTGCAGAGGGCGAAGCCCCAGAAGTGCAGCAGCGCTCGGAGGGGGCGCAATCGGGAAATGACCGCGATCGGGGCGATGAACGCCGCCAGGTCGCACAGTTCGATGGGGAGCGACTTGCCCCAGTCGAACCGTGACGGAGCCCAGTAAAACGCGA
>CAZDYM010000165.1:0-6116 GCA_964509325.1 uncultured Phycisphaeraceae bacterium | reverse complement strand
CCGATTCAGCGGCCAGCGTCAGCGGGCCGCTGAGACTCACGGTCGCCGCGCCCTCGATCCCCAGCCGGCCGTGGTCGGGGCCGGGCGCGATGGTGGCGGCGCCCAAGACGCGGAGCGTGCCGCGCTGCAGCGAGAGCCCTGTGCCGGGGCCGGCTCCGATCACGAGGCCTGAAGTGCTGAGCTCGCCCGCGGAGCCCGGCGCAGCGGTGATGGTCAGCGTCGGTGCAGCCGCCGAACCGCCCGCGACCTGAAGGCCCGCCCGGGAGAAGCTGGGGCTATCGCCCGTGATCCGGAGCGTGTTGGCGCCGAGGTCCAGCGAGACCCTGTCGGTGACAACGTCGAGGCTGCGGATCGAGGTTTCCGCGCGGGCCCCTCCGAGCGTGACGGTGTAGGATGAAGGCGCGTAGCCCGCTTCCCCGGCGTCGAAACGGGCGCGCTCCAACGGGGCCGGGGTCGCCCCGCAGGCCCAGGAAGAGCCGCTCTCGAAGTTCCCGGAAACCGGCGCGCGCCACAGCGTGGCGTCGTTGCCCCATTGCGAGATGCTCGCGGCCACCCTGCCCCCCGCACGGGTCTGGTTCCCGAGGACGAAAAGCCGATCGGTCGCGGCTCCGTCCGGGCGGAAGATGACGGCGCCGCTGGGGATGCTCGGCTGCGAACTCGACGCACCGGCCCCGATGCCCAAGCCCAGCGCCGTCCACGCCGCGCCGTCCCACACCGCCGCGCCGGCGGCCGGGACGCCGTCCATGGAGCTGAACGTCCCGAGCGCGAGCAAGCGGAGCGGATCGGAGGGCTTCATGCGGAACGGAAGCAGCCGGGTCACAAATCCGTTCGCGCCCGAGCCGAGCGGTTGCCACTCCGTCCCGTCGAAGAAGGCGATGTAGCTCGCCGGCACGCCCGCACCGGTGGCGGTGAATGTGCCGCCGGCGAAGAGGCGCTCCGGGGCCGGGCCAGGGCCGTCGGGGTCGTAGGGCGCCAGCGCAAGCACCCACTGGGAGACCGTTGTTCCCAGACCCTGCCCGAGCGAGCGCCAGTGGATCCCGTTCCAGGAGGCGACGTGGTTGTGGAAGGCGTGGTCGATGTTCGGGAAGCTCCCGCCGACGACAAACTCGGGGATGTTCGGACCGGGCCCGTCGAAGTCGAAAGTGGTGGCGGTGAACGCGTACAGAGTCATTTCGCCGGTTCCGAAGGGGAGCCAGTCCGAGCCGTTCCAGTACGCGATGTGTCGCAAGATGCCGCCGTTGGGAGCGCCGAGCTCGAACTCGCCGAGGGCGACGAGGAAGGCGGGGTTGGGTCCGGGGCCGTCGAGGTCGTAGGTGGTGAGCGCCAGGACGCCGCCGTAGTTCAGGCCGTAGATGGATTCTGTTCCGAAGCTCTGGCCGTCCCAGAGCGCGATGTCGTCGCAGGGCTGCCCGTTGATGGAGGTGAAGTCTCCGCCGACGGCGAGCAGGGGTCGGCGCGGCCCCGCGCCGTCGGGGTCCCACGTGGCCACGGCTCGGACGATCCCGTCGGCGCCGGACCCGATGGCGTTCCAGTTCAGGCCGTCGCCGATGGCGAGGCGGTTGGCGTGAGTGGAACCGATCGAAGTGAACTCGCCCCCGATGACGAGCTGCTCGGGCTGCGGGCCGGGGCCGTCGGGATCGAAAGGAACGGCGGCCAGAACCTGGTCGTTGGTCCCCGTGCCGAACGGCTGCCAATTCTGGTTGTCCCAACGGGCCAGGCCGCCGACGGGGATGCCCTCGGCCGCCGCGAAGGCCCCGCCCGCGAGCAAGCCTGAGCCGTCCGGCAAAGTCTCGAGCGCGTTGACCGAAGAGGACGTGCCGCCTCCGAGTTGATGCCACGCCGAACCGTCCCATCGCGCCACGTTTCGTACCGGCGGGTTCGAGCCGGTGGAGAAACTGCCGGCGGCGAAAAGCGTGCGGGGCGCCGGCCCGGCGCCGTCGGGGTCTCTCGAACGGATCGATCGCACCGAACTGCCCAGCCCGGCGCCCATGGCGGACCAGGAGTTCCCGTCCCACGCGGCCACGCCCGGGGCCGTCGTCCCACCCGCGTTCTCGAACTGCCCACCGGCGATGAGCCGCGCGGGGCCGCCCTCCGACGTGAAGGCGTGAAGGGCGAAGACCGTGTTGTTGATCCCCGACCCGAGTGGGACCCACGAGACGCCGTTCCAGGCCGCGATGCGCGCCGCCGCCGCGCTGCCCGCGGCTGTAAACGCTCCCCCGGCGACGAGCTGCGGCGCGGGCGCGCCGTCGGCCTGAAACACCGCCAGCGCGTGCACGGTGCTCGCCAAGCCCGAGCCCAGCGCGTTCCAGTGCATGCCGTCCCAGTGGGCGATGTTGTTCATGCTCACCGTGCCCGCGGAACTGAATCGACCCGCCGCGATGAGTTCCGGGATCGCGGGGCCCGGTCCGTCAGGGTCGAACTCGGCGAGGGCCTCGACCCGCGCGTTGGGCCCGGTCCCGAAGACGCCCTGCGCGAGCGGGTTCCATTCCGTGCCGTCCCACTGCGCGATCCAGCGGACAGGGACGGCGCCCGAGTGCAGGAACTCGCCGCCGGCGATCAGGACGGGCGGACGCGGCCCGTCCGAGTCCGGATCGAACGCGGCGAGCGCGCGGACCGTTGCATCCAGCCCGGGCCCGAGCGGGCGCCAGGAGTCTCCGTCCCACCGGGCGATGTTGGAAGCGAGCGCCGAACCGGCGACGGAGAACCTGCCGCCGATGAAGACCTCGAGAGGGGCAGGGCCGGGGCCGTCGAAATCGATCGAGCACACTCCGTGGATTTCCCCATCAACCCCCTGGATCGCGTCGCCCGCGAGCCAGCGCGGATCGCAGGCGGTCGATTGACGCGCCGCCGCGGGGCATACCGCCAGCGCGACCCACGCGACCGCCGTGAAGGCCCGACCAACGCGGCGGGCCATCCGGGGACGCGGTGTCGTTTCATCGCGGCATGGCATGCGAATGCTCCGGAAGGGTCCCTCCTCGACTGCCCAGTGGCCTGGGACGAAGGTCATGGTAAACGGAAAGAGCAGAAATGCGGCGTCGCACGCGCTCATTGGCGTTGCATTTGCTGTCCGATAAGAACCCGCGGTTTCCGCCCGTGGGTGAAGACTTGGTGAAGATGGTTGGCCGGACTTCGAACGTTCCACCAACGCCGCGACCGGGTGTGGTACCTTCCCCGTGTCGCGAGGCGCCTCATCGTCCCTGAGGCAGCCTGGGGCGGCTGGGAGAGACGCCATGAATATCGCTCGAGTCGCGGTCGCGTGCGTTGGGGTTGGCGTCTGGTCGCAGGCTTCGGCGCTCGCCGCCCCGATTCAGATTCCGTTGGACGACCTGCAGTCGAACCTCACCCTGACGCTTTGCATCGAGGGCCTGTGTACGTCCGACACCTCCTCGGCGACCGGATTTGTGACGCTCGGCATCACCGATATCGCGAACATCACCACGGCGACGCTGGACGACTTTGAAGTTTCGATGACGAGCCCGGCGGTGCTCAACCTCAACTTTGGTTTCTTCGGGCGGTTCTTCTCGACGGTGTCGAACTTCACGGTGTACGACGCCGCCCCCGCGCCCAAGCCCCCGGCGGTGGTGACCGGCAGCGAGTTCCGGTACGTGCCGGTGACCACGCTCTCGGAGGGGCTAGTGAGTTACGACTCGACGGGCGCGGTGTGCGCGAACCTGACCAACCTGAACCTCCCGTGCGTGGGAGTCATCGACCTGGCCACGCGCCCGCCGGTGGTGAACACCGGGTCGGCCCCGTGCCCCGGAGCGCCGATCATCTTGAACGTCACCTCGGTGGGCCGGACCGTGACGTTCATCGGGCAGCTGTGCTCACAAGGGCTGCTCGATCCCAGCCAGCCATCGATCGGATCGCTCACCGTCACAGGAACCATCACCGGCTCCATCACGCTCCCGCCCCCGCCCTGCCCAGCGGACCTCAACGGCGATCGGTCGGTCAACGTCGTTGATCTCACCGTGTTCCTGGGGTTGTTCGGCCAAGCCGTCACGCCCGGCAGCCCCGGCGACCTGAACTCCGATGGCAACGTGAACACCTCCGACCTGGTGTCGTTCCTGACGGCGTTCGGCGTTCCCTGCCCCGCGTGATGCCCCCGTGCCGGCCCGCGGAGCGGTCAGAGGCCGGACAGCCGCACCGCCGCGTTGATCAGCCCGAGGTGTGAATAGGCCTGCGGGTAGTTGCCCAGCGGCTCATCCTGGAGCGGGTCGTGCTGCTCGGCGAGCAGGCCGGTTGGGCCGGCCAAAGCGCAGGTCTGGTCGAACAGGTCGCGGGCCGAGGCCCGATCGCCGATGAGCCACAGCGCTTCGGCGAGCCAGAACGCGGTGATCACAAACCCGCCCTCGAGCCCCGGCAGCCCGTCGTCGAGCCGGTAGCGATCGACAACCGGGCCTCTTCGCAACCGGTGCTCGACGGCGCGAACGGTCGAGACCGCCCGGCGGTCGTCGGGTGGGAGCATCCCGCTGAGCAACACCCACAGCGCCGCCGCGTCGAGGTGCTCGCCGCCGAACACCCCAGGGAACGCTTCCAGCCGCGGGCAGTACGCGTGGCGGACCAGGTCTTCCCGGATGTCCTCGGCGAGTCGGCGCCATTCGGGGCGTTCGCGCCCGGTGACATCGGAGGCGATGCCCGCGGCTCGCGTCGCGGCGAGCCACCCCATGACGGCGGAGTGAACGTGGCGCTGCCGCGGCCCGCGGATCTCCCAGATGCCGTGGTCCGGCTCGCGCCACCGGAGCGCGACCGCCTCGACCATCGATTGGACCAGCCGCCAGTGCTCGGGGGTGACGGGCGAGCCCTCGCGCGCCGACGCCGCGACCAGGTCCACAATCGGGCCGAAGACGTCGAGTTGCACCTGGTTGTCGGCGGCGTTGCCGACGCGGACCGGGGCGCTGTGGTGGTAGCCCTCGAGGGTGGAGATCTCCGCCTCGGGCCACAGCGCCCCGCCGCTGACGGTGTAGATCGGCCGCAGGCGGTCGGGCGACGGCGTCTCGGCGACGACGGCGGCGAGCCAATCGAGCAGCTTCATCGCCACGCCCGTGTTGCCCAGCCGCAAGAGCGCCAGCGCGGAGAGGCACGCGTCGCGCGGCCAGCAGAAGCGGTAGTCCCAGTTCCGCACCCCGCCGGCCTGCTCCGGAAGGCTCGTCGTCGCGGCGGCGAGAATGCCGCCGCTCGGTCCGTGGCACAGCGCCTTGAGCACCAGCGCGGACCGCTTGACCAGTTCGGGCGCCAGCGGCGGAAGCCGCAGCGTGGACGCCCACCCGCTCCAGAACCGCTCGGTCTGCGCGCGGCGGGAAGCCTGCGTCGGCGCGGCCGCCGGCGCGCCCGCCATCCCCCACCGGAACTCGAGCACCAATGGCTCGGTGCCGAGTTCGACCGTGGCGCAAGCGGCCTGCCCGCACGGGGCTGAACGGAGCGCCCATCGAACCCCCGGCGAGAGCAGCGACGCGGTGTCGTTGCCCGCGTCGATGCGGATGCCGTGGTCGACCAGGGTCAGCTCGACGCCGCCCCGGCCATAGTCGGGGGCCGGCTCGAAGTGCAGCCGCCACGCCCCGCGCCCCTCGATGACGCGGATCAGGTCGGAACGCCCCGGGCGCTGGAACGCCCGCCCGGCGGAGCAGTCGAGGTAGTCCGTCACCGTGCCCTCGGGCCAGGCGGTGCGGAGGATCATCGTGTCGTTCAGATAGGACTGCCGGCCCGGCCCTTCGTTCAACTCCGGTCGGCACACGAACGACCCGCCGCGGCGGCCCAGCAACCGGCCGAACAGCGAGCTGGAATCCGCGCGGGGAAGGCACAGCCACGAGACCCCGCCGCGGTGGTCCACCAGACCGACCGTGCGCTGATCGGACAGCAGCCCGTGATCGGTGATGCGGACGGGCTTTTCCGACGCGAGATGGGAGCGGCGTCGCTCGAGGAGGTCCTCCAGCAGCGGGGCGACGCGCTCCTGACAATCGAGCCGCATCGACGCGAGCGTCGGGCCGGGCCCCACGCGCACCCCGAGGTCGTCGCCCGAAAGCAGCGCGAAGGCGTCCTCGTCGGTCCGGTCATCGCCGATGAACACCGCGCGTGAAGCGGCCAGCCGGTACCGCAGCGTCGCCAGCGCGCCGCCCTTG
>CAZDYM010000164.1:2333-6129 GCA_964509325.1 uncultured Phycisphaeraceae bacterium | reverse complement strand
AGCAGCACCAACAGCCCCGCCAGCACGTGCGACGCGCCGAACGACTCGGGCAGCCCGAGCCGCGCCGTCGCGCTCGCCGCCACCAGAGCCGCGACCGGCCCGACGCTGTACCCGCACCCGATCAGGGCCTCGTGCTTCCCGCCCGCGTCGACCCCGCCCGAGCCCACCTCCATCGCGTAATAGATGGCGGCGGTGTAGACGGCCCCGTGCCCCACGCCGAACAGCGCCAGCGCCACCCCCATCGACCAACGGTCCGGGGCCAGCAGCATCCCAACGATGCCCAACAGCAGCAGCGCGGGCGACCACACCAGGGTGACCCGCCTCCCCTGCCACCCGTGCCACCCAGCCATGAACCCGAACGTGCCCACGCGGGCGAGCATCCAGATGGACGTGAACGCGGTCGCCCACTGCAACGTGACGTTCAGCGATTCGACCCGCCCCGGCAGCAGCGGGTTGGTCGCCGAGAAACCAACGTACGCCATCACGAGCATCCAGCGCGAAGCGGCCAGCAGACGCCGGTACCGGGACCGCTGCTCCGCCGAAAGGGACTCGTCCCCCGCCTCGACGTGGTGCCCCGGCTCGCGCGGCATCCACGCCAGGAACGCCAGCGCCACCACGTGCGACAGCGCGAGCAGCGGCATCGACCACAGCGCCGTGCCCACCTGCTGGGGCGAGGCCTCCTCCCCCGCGCGGAGCTCGGGCATGAACGCCGGCAGCACCCAGAACGTCACAAACTGGCAGCTCGACCACGCGAAGTTGAACCCGCCCATGCCGCGCCGCAGTTCGCGCCCCGTCCGTCCCGAGGCCAGGAAGCTCTCGATCAGGGGCCACAGCCACCCGCTCGCCGCGGAGTACACCCCGACCATCACCCAGATCGAAGCCGGCTCGCGCCACGCCACCGGCAGCCAGCACACCGACGCCATCACCACCATCACGACGCCGGTCAGCGCCCGCGTGCTCACCGCCCGCCCCGGGCCCGCGAACAGCCGGCCTCCCGGCCCGGCGCTCAGCGCCCCCGCGATGTACGTCGCCCCCTGCACAAGCCCCAGCCACATCAGCTCGCCGTTCGAGAACCGGTACGCCGCGTGCGCGATGAAGTACACCCCCATCAACGCCACCGACGCGCCGATGTTGTTCACCCACGTCAGCATGTAGGTGGCCCACAGCGGCGCCCGCGGCTCGGCCGCGGCCGCGTCCGCGGCGGTGAAGGCAACTCGTTCCGTCGGCAACCTGGACACTCGGGGCGGGAACACTCAGACAACGAGAACCGGCCCGCGGCGAGTCGAGCAAACGCCGCGGGTGGTGACGAAAACACCGGCGTTGAACTGTGGGCTCGGGCATCGTACCATCCGCCCGGCCCGAGGCACGATCACGCCCCCGGCCCATCACGACCGCGCGGGAGCAAGCCTCCCCCGGCGCGGGTCCGCGTAGCTCAACTGGATAGAGCGTCGGCCTCCGAAGCCGAAGGTTGCAGGTTCGACTCCTGCCGCGGACGCTTCTCGCGCTCGCTCAACCCGGACCGCTTCAACCCCGGTGGTTTCAACCCGCGTCACAGTCCCAAGTCCGCTCCGCCGTCAGCCAGGCCCCGGGGCGGCCTGCGGGACGCGAGCAGAGTCCTACGGCAAACCCTGCATGTTCTTGGTCACGTTCCGCAGGTCGGGCCCCTTGCCGGCGACCTTGTCGTAGCCGTCGGCGCTCTTGACGTACTTGGTGAACCCCAGGCGTTCGAGGTTGCTGTCCGACAGTTTCCGCTTGTCGCCGGCGCTGGAGTGCTCGCCGCCGATCATCGGGGCCTGGGGGATGCGTTGCACCGGAACCCCGGTCCGCGGGTGGGTGGTCAGCGGCGGATCGGTCATGCGCTGGACAACCTCGAACACCTCGCCGCGGCCGTCGGGCTGGATCACCTGGTAGACATAGGTGGGCATGGCTGCATCGTAGGACAACGCGCGTCGGTTCCGTCCTCCAAACCGGCCCGGGCTCGAAGCGGCGCCCAAGCCGGACCTCTCCCTCACGCCACCCGCTTGACGATCAGCGCCGTCTGGTCGTCCGCCGCGGGCTCGCCCCGCGTGAACTTCAGGACCTCGGACCGGATCGCGTCGAGAATCTCGGCGCAGGGCCTGTGGATGTTGGCCCGCACCACCGACGCCACCCCCGCCGTCCCGAACATCCTGCCGTCGGGGGCGGCGGCCTCGTAGTAACCGTCGCTCAGCAGCACGAACACGTCGCCGACCTGGAACCGGTACTCGGGGACATGGTCAAAGCAGAAGTTTGGGTCGATGCCGAAGGGCATCGCGTTGGCGGGCGACTCGATGAGCGCGTCGGGCGCGCCCGCGTCGGCGCGCATGAACAGCAGCGGCGCCTGGCCCGCCGAGACGTACGTCAGCTCGTGCCGCGCCGCGTCCAGGTTGCCCAGGAACGCGGTGACGAAACGACCTGCGGGCAGGTCGTTGCACAACTGGGCGTTGATCTCGAAGGCGGCGTGGTCCACCTCGGCGTCCATGCGGCACGCGATCCGGAGCATCGCCAGCACCTGCGTCACCGACAGCGCCGGCCCGATCCCGTGCCCCGTCGCGTCCGCCATGAACAGCAGCGCCCCGCTCGTCTGGATCGGCTGGTCGCCCACCACGCACACCGTGGGCCGACGCAGGATCACGTCGTACGCATCGCCCCCGGTTTCGTCGGCAGGGTACGAGTGCCCCGCGATGTCGTAACCGGGGATCTCCGGCAACGCCGCCGGAAGCGTCGCCTGCTGAATCGCCCGCGCGCCCTGCAGGGCGGCGGCGTACTTCTCCTTCTGCCGACGCTCCTCGATCAACGCCGATCGCTTGAGCGCCACCGCCGCCTGGTCGGCCAGGTGCATGGCGACAATCTCGTCGTCCGCGTCGAACACCCCGCCCCGCTCGACCGACTTGTTCAGCACCTGCGCCACCCCCGCCAGGTGCCCCTCGAAATCGATCAGCGGGATGGTGAGCAGACACCTCGTGCGGTACCCGGTCGCCGTGTCCACCGCCGGGTTGAACCGCGCGTCCGCGTACGCATCGGGGATGTTCACGATCTGCCGGGTGCGGGCCGCCTCCCCGATGATCCCCTTGTCGGCGGGCAGCCGAAGGTCCGCCGGCAGGCCGTGGGCTTTGGTGGCGAACAACTCGTGCCGCGCCGGGTCGTACTGGAACACACTGGCGCGGTCGGCGCCGAGCAGATCACGCAGCGCGTCGATAATGACGCCCAGCACCTCACCGAGGTCGCTGGTGGACGCGAGCCGGCGGCTCACGCGGAGGATGTGCTCATAGACCTGACGCTCGATCGCGCGGCTCCCGTGGGCGTGGAGATCCCCCCCGACACACTCGTCAGCAAGCGGCAGTGTAGCGAACGATCCGGCCATGTTCAGGGGCCTGTTCGGGAGTTTGGCGTCGAAGTGCATTGGACGTGATTCGACGGATGATATCGGACGGATTCCCAAACACCGACCGGACACACCGAAGACCGGCACCACGCGCCGCCATCACGCATCAAGATGCCGGCGTCGCGCCGGCGAGCCAGACGCCGCCAACGCAGCCGAGGGGCTGAAACAGACGCGCCGGGCGTGCCTGGCCGTCATCAAAGAGAAGAACCAGCGGTTCAACGGCGCGCCGGGCCGTGAACTCGCTGCGGAAAACCGACGTTCCCGGACCTGCCTCCACACGCACCCGCAACTCGATCCGCGCGCGCTGTTCACCTATCATCGGCACTTTCTCCGATCCGCCGTGTTCCACCCTCGGCGGCGTCCGCCGCGCGATTGATCCCACCATGAGCAAAC
>CAZDYM010000164.1:0-2247 GCA_964509325.1 uncultured Phycisphaeraceae bacterium | reverse complement strand
CTGCGGGGACCGGGGGAACCGGGGGGGCCGGGGGAACCGGGGGGGCCGGGGCAACTGAGCCGAAAACCCTGCGCTGCGCCGTCATCGGCGTGGGCCGCATGGGCCGCAACCACGCGAAAAAGTACAAGGTGCTGCCGGGCGCCAAGCTCGTCGGCGTCGTGGACGCCAGCGAGGAGCGCCGCCTCGACGCCGCGGAACTGCACGGCTGCCCGGCGTACGCGAACGTCGAAGAACTCCTGCGGGCCGGGGTCGACGCCGTCACCATCGCCACACCCACCGTGCATCACCTCGCGGCGGCGGAGCCGCTGCTGAACGCCGGCGTCGCCTGCCTGATCGAGAAGCCGCTCGCCGCGACCACCGAGGAAGCGGAGCGACTCGCCGAACTCTCCCGGCGTACCGGCACGGTCCTGATGGTCGGCCACATCGAGCGCTTCAACCCCGCCGTCGTCGCCCTGCAGCGCGCCCAGCAGGCCGACATCGCGGCGGGAGGCAAGGGGATCGTCCCACGATTCATCGAGGTCCACCGCGTCAGCCCCATGACCTTCCGGTCCGTCGACGTCAGCGTCGTCATGGACATGATGATCCACGACCTCGACGTCGTGCTGATGCTCATGGGCGGCGTCGAGCCCACCCACGTCGAGGCCTCCGGGGTCGCGGTGCTCACCGAGCACGAGGACGTCTGCAACGCCCGGCTCACCTTCAACCCGCCGCACGGCAGGTGCGTCGCGAACATCACCTGCTCGCGGCTCGCCTTCAAAACCGAACGCAAGGTGCGCATCACCGGCGAGAACGGCTACGTCTCGATCGACTTCGCCAAAAAGTCCGGCGTCCTCATCCGGCGCACCGCCAACGAGGTGCAGATGCAGGCCATCCGCGAAGAACTCCGCAAGGGCGCCGACCTCTCGAACCTGAACTACCAAGAGCTCGTGGCGATGGAGGAGCTCAAGATGGGCGAGATGGACCAGTTGGAGATGGAGATCGCCGCCTTCCTCGACGCGGTCCGGACCGGCTCGAAGCCCCCGATCGACGCACGGGCCGGCTTCGCCAACGTCCGCACCGCCCAGCGCATCATCGAGGCGGCACGCAAGGACTGGGAGTAGCCCTCGCGAGCGCCTGTCCGCCGCCCCACCGCGACGCAGACGGAGGCGAACGGAACGTGCACGCCGGGGAGAGCTCCCTCGATCACCGCGCGGGTTGCCGCTCCGACTATTCCCCCACCACCATGTTGTCGCGGTGCACGACTTCCTCGTGCGCCTGCCGGCCGAGGATCTCCTCAAAGCGGCCGGACTCCACCCCGAGAATCTTGCGGAGTTCACCCGAAGAAAAGTTGGTGAGCCCCCGCGCGATGTTCGCGTTGGACGAGGCGTGCCGGATGTGCACGGCGTCGCCCACCTCAAACTCGCCCTGAACGCCGGTGATGCCGCGGGCCAGCAGCGAGGCGCCCTTCTCGCGGAGGGCCCTGGCGGCTCCGTCGTCGATGAGCACGCTGCCCGCGGGGGTCACCCCCAGCCCGATCCACACACGCTTGCCGGCGATGCGGTTCTCCGACGCGCCGCCCAGCGCCGCCGGGGCGCTGACGTGGGTCCCCACCGCCTCGCCGCGGCACACACGCCCCAGGGCGTCGGCCGGGCGTCCCGGGGCGATCACCACCGAGATCGCGCTGAGGTTCGCGGCACGCGCCGCGGCCAGCTTGCTCGCCATCCCGCCGCGGCCCTGCGCCGACTTCTCGGCCCGGACCAGCGGGCTCAGCGGCTCCACACCCTGCGACTCGGGCACGACCCGGCCCGCGTGATCCAGCACGCCGCCCACCCCGGTGAGGATCACGAGCAGGTCGGCCTGCACGGCGGCCGCGATCTTGGCGCTCAGCAGGTCGTTGTCGCCCAGCGAGATCTCCTCCGTCGCGACCGTGTCGTTCTCGTTGATGATCGGGACCGCCCCCAGCTCCAGCAGCCGCGTCAGGCAGTTGCGGATGTTCAGAAACCGCTCGCGCGAATCAAAGTCCGCCCGGCTCAGCAGCACCTGCGCCACGCTCAGCGACCGCACCGCGAACGCCTCGTTCCACAGGCTCATCAGCAGCGGTTGCCCCGCCGCGGCGGCCGCCTGCTGACCCGCCACGTCCCGCGGGCGAGCGCTCAGACGCAGCGGCGCCAGCCCCGCCGCCACCGCGCCGCTCGACACCATGATCACCTTCCTTCCCTCGCGCGTCAGCGACGCGATCACCGCCGCGAGGTCGTGCAGGTACGCGCG
>CAZDYM010000163.1:243-6169 GCA_964509325.1 uncultured Phycisphaeraceae bacterium | reverse complement strand
GGCGCGCGAGGCGGCGGATGACCTCGGGCCAGCCGCAGCCGGCGCGGATGCGGAACCGATGGGCCCAGGCCGCCCATGCGGAGCGGTCGTCGGGTCCGGCGCGCGGGGGGCGTTTGGGGAGGTTGGCGGGCGCCAGCCCGCGCCTTTTCTCGAAACGCTCGACGCCGGCGGGAGGAAACGACAGCCGCACACGGCCCCGGGCGGAGTCCGAGATGACGCGGCGTGCGATCAGGCCCTCGCGTCGGTAGCGCTCGACGGTGCGCCGGGAGACGCCCCAGCGGGAACACAGCTGGTCGGTGTCCAGCGATGAAGCGGGCAAGGCGGCTTCGTCGGACTCATGGAGCCCGGCGGCGGCGCAGAGGCGCTCGACAAGCGCGGACAGATCGGCCAGGACCAAGGCGCCGGTGAGCAGGCGCGGGGTTCCGCGCTCGGGCGTGAAGCCGGTGATGCGGAACACGAGCCAGTCTTCGGGGTAGGTCCGATCGGGGTCGATCTCGGCGGCGAGGGCCTCGGCGTGCTCGATCTGTTTCAGCAGCGCCGGGCGCGAGGCGAAGCGGACCTGGGCCGCCAGGTCGGCCATGACCGGGGTTCGCAGGCGGGTCAGGCGGGGCACGGGGTATCAAAGCAGCGGGGCTTTGGAGCGGCAACGCGGAACAATCCGAGCGGGGCCTCGGCGGGGATCATCGCGGCGGATCGGCGGGGCGTGAGGGGCGGATGCGGGTGAGCACGAGGGCCTCGCCGGCCTCGCCGGTGTCCTGCGTTTCGATGGTCTCGGCTTGAACGGAAGGGGGGACCTTCGAGAGCAGCGAAGGTGGCATGACCGCCCAGACCTGCGTGCCGGGGGCGTGCCGCAGCACGCCGGGGAGAAGTTCCGGGGAATCCAGGACCGGCGTGGGGCGGCCGACGCGGTAGGTGATGATGCCGGCGCGTTCGTCGACGAGGTAGACGGGATCGGAACCCGCGCGGTCGGCGACTCGGCGCGCGAAGGCGTCCTTCGTCGCGCCGCCGTGGCCCCACGCCCAGGTTTGCGTGCCGAGGGCGGCGAAGAGGGCGACGGTCAGCAGGGCGGCTCCCCACAGCGCGGCGTGGAGCCAGGTCGCGAGGCGACCCCGGACCTTTCGCAGCGCGTCGAAGGTGCCGGCGGCCATCAAGGGGGCGAGGGCCGGGAGCATCGGGAGCATGTAGTACGAGCGCCGGTGCGTCGTGAGGGAGAGCGTGATGAGCACAACTCCGAAGACCCACAGCAGCAGCCGCCCGCGGCGCAGGTCGGTCGGCTCGCGGACGAAGCAGGACGCGACGCCGAAGGGCAGCAGGATGATCCACGGCAGCATGATCTGGGGGAGCCCCCAGAGGTAGTACGGCGCGAGGAACTCGGTCAGCGACCAGTCGGGCCGGTCGTGCGCGTCGCTGAGCTGGCCGAACCACACGCCCCCGGCCTGCGGGGCGCGGAGCCACACCGCGATGAACCACGGGGCCGAGAGGGCCAGCATCATCGGCACGCCCCAGTGCGGGCGCAGCGTGTGGCGGAGGCGCGCGATGCGGCCCTGGCTCCACGCGTGCGCGGCGGCGCCGGCGAGGATCAGCAGCGGGAAGTGCGGGCCCTTGGCCAGCACGGACAACGCGAAGCCGGCCCACACCACCCCCGCCCACCGCGCCTGGGTGCGGGAGCGATCCGGGGCGGACCAGCCTTGGGCCAGGCCGAGCAGCATGAGGGCGCAGCACGCGGCGTAGAGCATCTCCGGGCGGGCGTTGGCGCCGTAGCGGAACACGCCGCTGCTGCCGATGACGAGCAGGGCCGCGAGCAAGCCGATGGTGCGTCTCCGGCGCGGGTCGTAAAGGCAGGCCGCCACGCCGAACGTACACGCCGTCAGCAGCGCGGACGCGACGACGGAGGGCAGGCGGGCTTTCCACTCGGGCACGGGCGGATCGGAGGGGAGCAGGCGCTCGATGGCCATGACCGCCCAGTACGCTAGCGGGGGCTTGTTGAGGCGAACCTCATCGTTGAAGCGTGGCAGCACCCAATCGCCGCGGGCGAGCATCTCTCGGGCGGTCTGGGCGACAAAGACCTCGTGGGTTTCCAAGGGCCGCGGCGTGAAGAGCTCGAAGGCGAGCATCACGAGCGTCAGGCCCGCCAGCAGAAGCGCGGCGGGCCGGACGGGACGCCCGGGCGCGATCGGAAGGCTGGGCGTCGATGAGTGAAGGTCGAACATGCGGTGCTTCAGGAGCCGGGCGGTCGACGCATTGGAACCGATCTTGACTTGGCGTGCGGAGCACCCGGGGTGGGGACAAGGACAAGGACGAGAACGGGGTCGGGAAAGGGGCGTTGGTGCCGTCGAAGAGCGCACCGGCTGGTTCGACCCGGCCCATCGTGTCCGAGCCCGCGCGGGCCCGGGGTCCTTTGGGGCGTGGCGGGTGGGGGTTGGCGGCTGAGAAAGCGGGGGGCTCGGGGCTATGGTTCAGCATGGCCGCCGCTGATCAGTCTGACGCCTTCGCCGTGCCGCAACTTTTGCCCAAGGAGCTCCCGGCGCACCCGTTTGAGATCTTCAAGGGCTGGTGGGACGAGGCGCATGCACGGCGCGTGCAGCCGAACCCGCACGCGATGTGTCTGGCGACGGCGGACGGCTCCGGCCGGCCGTCGGCCCGCATGGTGCTGTGCAAGGGGATGAGCCTCTCGCCCGAGACCGGGTACCTGGTGTTCTACACCAACCGCAACAGCCGCAAAGGCGCGGCGCTGGAGGCCAACCCGCGGGCGGCGCTGCTGTTTCACTGGGACGACCTGGACCGGCAGGTGCGGGTCGAGGGCCCGGTGACGCACTCGCCGGAGGAGGAGAGCGACCGGTACTTCGCCTCGCGCCCGCTGGAGAGCCGGATCGGCGCCTGGGCCAGCGACCAATCCAGGCCGGTGGGGTCGCGCGATGAGCTTCTCGCCAAGGTGGCTCAGACGATCCTGAAACTCGGCGTGACGCTGGACGATGAGTCGGCGCAGGTGCCGCGGCCGGCGCACTGGGGCGGGTACCGGGTGTGGATCGAATCGATGGAACTGTGGGTGGGCGGGCCGGGGCGCGTGCATGACCGGGCGAAGTGGGTGCGGGTGTTGAAGCGAAATGGGGAGGGGTTTGTGGGTGGAGGGTTTGAGGCGACCCGGTTGCAGCCGTGAAGTGTGTGCCACGATGGTCCGTCCTCGGACCGTCGTGCTCGAAGAACCAAGACCGCACGACTGTCTGAGGCCGGACAGTCGTGGCACGGGATCGCGCATACGATTAGGCGTGAGCAATCTTGCACAGGCCGTCACGTTGAAGTCTCTCCGGCGCATGGCGAAGGACGGGCATCCGTTCGCGTGTCTGACGTGCTACGACGCGACCACGGCGCGGTGGCTGGAGCGGGCCGGGGTGCATGTGCTCTTGGTGGGGGATACCGCGGCGGAAGTGATCCTGGGGTTCCCTTCCACCATCCACATGCCGCTGGAGGTTTCGCTGGCGTTGACGGCGGCGGTGAAACGCGGGGCGCCGCGGACGGTGGTGATGGGGGACATGCCGTTCATGTCGTACCAACTGGGTGAGGATGAGGCGGTGCGGAACGCCGGTCGGTTCATGACCGAGGGGTTGGCGGACGTGGTGAAGGTCGAGGCGGACGCGAGCTTTGCGGGGGTGGTGGCGAAGATGTCGCGGGCCGGGGTGCCGGTGTGCGGGCACGTCGGGTGCAGGCCGCAGCGTGCGGCGATGACGGGCGGGTACGCCTCAACGGGTCGGACGGCGGAGACGGCGCGGCAGGTGATCGACGATGCCCGGGCTCTGGTGGACGCCGGGGCGGTGATGCTGCTGGTGGAGGCGGTGCCCGGGGAAGTGGCCGAGGGGATCATGGCGGCGTGTCCGGGGGTGCCTCTGATCGGGATCGGTGCGGGTCGGGGGTGTCACGGGCAGATTCTGGTGTTGCAGGACCTGCTGGGGTTGACGCAGTGGCAGCCCGGCTTCGCGACGCCGCTGGCCGATCTGGGGTCCGCGATCGAGTCGGCGGGGCGGGCGTGGGTTTCGCGGGTGGCGGAGCGGAACGTGACCGATCACCGGTACGAAATGCAGCCGCCCGCCGGGGCCGGAACGGAAAAAGGACCGATATCGAAACCGGGCGCGTGAGTCGGCGAAACGCCTCCGGATTGCCCGACGGTCCCCGGAGGTTGGGGGCCGCGAAACGGTCGCCCGTGTGCGTTGCGGACGCCGATGCCCGTCCGCCGATGGATTCTTCTCAACTCCCGACTGCCCACCGCCCATGCGCCGCTTCACCTCAACCATCCCCGCGCTGCTCGTGCTGCTGGTCGCCTGTCTGACGCTGTGGGCGGGGCCGGGGTTTATTCAGGGGTTGCAGTTGGCGGCGACCGCGGAGTCGGTGCAGACGGCGCGGGCGCGGCTTGAAGCCGGGGAACTCGCGACCCAGTTGGACCTGCTGCAGCAGGCCGGTCGGGCGGTGCACGCCGCGGTGATGCCGGGGGTGGTGCACCTGGACGTTCGGACGGCGTTGTCGGATGAACAGTTGGAGGCGCTGAGGGAGCGGCTCGGGGGCCGGTCGATCCCGCCGGGGCACCCGGGGCTGCCCTCGACGGGGTCGGGCTGGGTGTACGACGCGCGGGGTCACATCATCACCAACGCGCACGTGGTGCGGGACGCCGAATCGGTGCGTGCGGAGTTGCACGACGGGCGGGTGTTCAACGCGCAGGTGCTGGCGTCGGACGAGGCGACGGACATCGCGGTCCTGGTGATCGATCCGACGCTGCAGGGGGGCGGCCCGATCTTCCCGTTGACGCGTGGCTCCGGGCGTGCGGTGATGGTGGGGGACCGGGCGTTCGTGTTCGGCTCGCCGTTCGGGTTCAAGTTCTCGATGACGCACGGGGTGGTGTCGGCGCTGGGCCGGAGTGAGGCGGCGACGTGGGTGGGCATGCTCGGGGGCTACACGAACTACATCCAGACCGACGCGGCGATGAACCCCGGCAACTCGGGCGGCCCGGTGGTCAACATCCGCGGCGAGGTGATCGGCATGAGCATCGCCATCGCCAACGCACGGACGGATTCCGGGTCGGGTCCGGGCGGGCCGAACCAGCAGGGGCAGAACGCGGGGCTGGGTTTCGCGATCCCCGTCGACACCGTCGAGGCGGTGGTGGAGCAGTTGATCGCGTCGAACGTCGTGATCCGCGGGTTCCTGGGGATCCGCCTCGGCGATCTTTCCCCGCAAGCGGCGGAGCAGATGGGCTTTGTGGGCCGCGGCGTGCTGGTGGGCGGACGCGAGGAGATCGACCCGCAGTCCCCGGCGGGCAAGGCGGGGATCAAACGCGGCGACATCATCGTGGGCTTCAACGGCAGGCCGACGCCGGACGGCGACATCCTGCGGTCCAACATTTCCATCCGCAAGCCTGGGGAGAAAGTCACCGTGAGCGTCTGGCGCGAGGGCAAGGTGATCGACCTCGAAGCCAAACTCGGGGCGGCGTACACGCGACGGGGCGGGCCGGGCCTGTTCGTGCCCGTGCAGATCCCCGGCGGCGACGAGATGACCATGGACCAGTTGCGTGACTGGGTGAAGGGCGAGGGGGCCAGGGGCGATGACGACGGGCCGGTGCCCGAGCCTTGAGGTCCAGGCCGCGGATGCGCCCGGCGCCGCCCGGCTTGATGGTGTCGGGCCGCGTTCGTCCCGTCATGGCGACTTCAGTGGTGCGGAGCGTCGTGCGTGCCGGCTCGCGTCGGGCCGGCGTGATCGTCTGAACCGGGGGCCGCGTTGCCGGAACTCTCCTTGGATGCGTGAGCGCCCGCGTCGTGGTCTGCGCGGTGCGCCGGGGCCCGCGGGTGGGCGTCCTCCTCGGGCGCCGTGGGAGGCGGCTCGGTGCTGTGCAGGGCCGGCGCGTCGTGAGGAGCGGGTGGCTCGGCGGGCTTGTGCACCATCAGCA
>CAZDYM010000163.1:0-212 GCA_964509325.1 uncultured Phycisphaeraceae bacterium | reverse complement strand
AGCGTGACCGCGGCGAGGTAGCCGACGGCGTCGCGGGCGGAAGCGGGCAGCGGCGCGAGCGGTGAGCCGAGCGCTACGCCGACCTTGCGCACCAGCGGCGCGAGCGTCGGCATCAGCGAAGCGGGCTTCTTGGCGCGGGCGGGAGCGCCAGCCACGGACGCCGTGGAGGTGGTGGTCTGGTGTGCGGCGGGGGCCTGTGCGGCGTGGGCCGC
>CAZDYM010000162.1:0-6174 GCA_964509325.1 uncultured Phycisphaeraceae bacterium | reverse complement strand
GGCCGGCGCTGTCGCCGGAGCGGTGGCGGGGGAACCGCCGGGCGCGGCGGCGGGCGGCGTCTGGCTGGGCGCGCTCTGGGCCAGCACGCCGGAGGCACCAACGGCGGTCACCAGCGATGCCACCACAAGGCGGCGCAGCAACTCATGCGAAGGTCGGCGGTTCACGCTCATGGAGAAATCCTTGTCAATCTGGATGAGAACGGGTGCGAGTTTGAGTGAGAGTCGGAGCGGTGCCAAGGTTCGTTTCGGAACCCCACGCAATCCTGACATCGACCAAACAAAAGAGGACGTTCGGCGGAGGTGCCGACCGGGGAGATTTTTCGCCCGCCCGGGCCCGCGCGCTCGCCCTCTTTCCGGGCATTCCCTGCGCTGAACGCTGCCGACGGGGCGAGTGGGGGTGGTGGAACGCGGGGCCGCCGGCCCGGCAGCGCTGATCGTGACCTCCACGCGTTTCCCGACCGGCTCACCCACCCCCGCCCCCACCCCCTTCCCCATCCTCGTCCCCACCCCCGTCCCAAACCCACGAAGAGCCGTTCTCGGCGCCCTCTCGCCGGAGGTCGTCCCGGTGACGTGTGGGTGTGTGGCAGGTGTCAGGTGCGGGTCCTGGCCTGTTGGCGTCGAGCAAGACCGGCCCCGCTCGTACACTCCGGGCGTGCCCGGGTAGCTCAGTTGGATAGAGCAGCGGTTTCCTAAACCGCAGGTCGGCGGTTCGAGCCCGCCCTCGGGTGCTTTGGCGGTTTCACCCGGCCCATCGCCCGAGCAGGGTCGATGGCCCCGGGGCGCGGGGATCACGCGCCGGTTCGTTCTCGCCCCTCGACGGTGAGCCGCGCCGGATGCCCGAACCAGGTGTTGGCTCCCCTGGGATTGCT
The DNA here is from genome assembly GCA_964509325.1 of uncultured Phycisphaeraceae bacterium. Classification (GTDB taxonomy): domain Bacteria; phylum Planctomycetota; class Phycisphaerae; order Phycisphaerales; family UBA1924; genus JAFLCM01. The sequence continues at coordinate 5,305 of CAZDYM010000162.1, read as the reverse complement.
CGCCGGGTACTTCTGTTCCAACAACGCCGCCACCTCCGCCATCGAGCCTTCGGGCTTCACCCACCCGTTCAGCACGTCGGGGAAGTCGTGCTTGCAGTTCTCGCACTTCTCGGGCGAGGCGAAGCGGATGGGGCACCAGAAGGATTCGACGTTGCGGAGCATCTCGCCGCCGAGGGACCACACCCCCGTCATCCAGTCGCAGTACAGGCACCAGATGAGGTCGTAGCCGATGAGGCCGTCGAACTTCACGCGGCTGACGTTGACCCACTTGGCGTGGTCGTAGCGGGGGAACTTGATGAGCCACACCAGCGGGGGGTAGATGAAGTACTCGGCCAGGCGGATGAGGGCGAACACGGGGACGGCCCAGGCGGTCCACCACACGGCGACGTGGTTGCGCACCGGGCCGACGAGTCTGCTGAGGGTGGTGCGGACGCGCGGGGCCTTGCTGGCGCGGGAATAGTGGCGGAGCTCGTGGAGGATGATCCAGACCCACAGGGCGGTCAGGTGACCGCCAACGCCGACGAGCATCAGCAGCAGGCAGCGCCCCAGTGAATCACCCTGCAGCGTCCCCCACACGACGCCGACAACGGGGCCCGCGACCGTGAACACGAACACGGTGAGGTCGAGCACCGGCGCGCGGCACGCGGCGTCCCGCAGCCGGGCACCCGTCGGCCCCAGCCGCTTGAGCGTGTGCAAACCCGCGGCGAGCAGCAGCAGCGAGGCGACGACACCGAGATAAAGCGAGAGAGGCGTCAGGGGGGGCATCGGGAACATCCGGGTTCGAGAGGTCGGGAAGGCACGCCGCGGCGGCGTTGCAACGGACGCAGCGAATCAGCAAACCAGCGAAGCAGCGAATCAACACGTCAGGTCCCCGTTCGTGCTGCGGGTCAAGGCTCGCCCGCCGACGGACCCCGCGCCCGCTCCCGCACTCAGCCGATCCCGCTGATCCGCAGCAGGGTTCTGAAGCCTTCGCCGAACACGAAGTTGTGCGCGGGGAACGCCTGCCCCGCCATGTTCTGGTCGAGGAACGAGAACAGGAGGTCCACCCGGCCGATCTCGCGCGGGCCGGCGGGCACGCCGCGGGGCGAAGGGTCGATCAGTTCGATCAGCCCCTTGGTCGACGCCCCGCTCGCGTCCATCCGCTCGATCTCCGCCGTGTACCGGATCGTCATGCCCGGCGTGGCGTCGGCGTCGATCTCCGCGCGGCTGACTTTCGCCAGGACCACCTTCTCCTTGAACCCGCCCGCGTGGCCCACCAGCACCCCGGCGCTCTGCGCCATCCCCTCGATCATGAGGCTCGCGGGCATCACCGGCAGCGCGGCCAGGCCGCGCGGCCCGTCCGCCTCGAAATGGTCGTGCAGGTGCTCCTCCGCCAGCGAGACGTTCTTGATCGCCACCAGCCGGCGGCCGGTTTCGAGCTCCAGGACCCTGTCAATCCACATCCAGCGCATGGGAGGGGAGGCAAACAGCAGAATCGCGACGCCACACGGCGGCCAATGACCCGATCCACCTCCGCGCACCCCGCGCCTGTGCGGTGAGATCGGATCGCTCTACGCGGCCACCTTCCGCTGCACGAAGTTCACCAGCACGTCCACCGTGAAAAGATGCCCGATCTTGCTGATCTGCGGGTCTTTCTCCCACGACGAGAAGTCCACGTGGGGCAGTTTGCCCTTGAGCAGCGCCACGCCCTCGGGGGTGATCTTGCCGTCTTTCACAAAGCCGGCGTTCTGGGCGCTGCCGTCGGGGAACAACTCGCCCTGCCCGATCTTGATGCCGAACGCCTGCTCGAGTTTGAACGAGATGTCCAGGTAGTCGATGGACTCGGCCCCCAGGTCGGCCTGCAGGCGTGCCGTCGGCGTGACCTCGACTTCGTCGACGCCCAGCGCGTCCACCAGCACTTCTTTCACCTTGTTGAAGATCTCGTCGCGGGTCATTCGGGTTCCTTTTGGGAGGCGGGTCAGGGGCGAATGATCGCGCCCAAACGGGCCCGGTGCAAGTGGCCCCTCCGAGGCTCGGGGAGGTGGGCCGGTGCTGACGGGAGGCCGCGACGCGGCACGGGTGGAGCCCGCCGCCGCCGTCACGCCCTACGCCCCATGGTTGTGAGCCTCCATCCCCGCCCGCACGGGCCTGAGCCAGAAGCGTCCGGAGACCGCCGAGGGCGGTTCGGCGCCCATGGCCGCATCGGGCCTCAGCACCGTGCCGGAGCCTTTGAAGTCCAGTCGTCCGTCGTCGTGCGCCTTTTCCAGGGTGACCTCGACGCGGAGCGTGTCGCCCGGGCGCACGAACGTGCCGTACTTCAGCGCCCTGACGCCCCCCAGCACGTGGCGCGCGTAGCCGGGGTTGTTCCCCACGGCCAGCGCGCGGGCCGCCTGCACCAGGCTCTCGATCATCAGCACCCCCGGCAGAACCGGGAACGTGGGGAAATGATCCTGCAGGTACTCCTCGGCGGACGAGACGTTCTTGTGCGTCACGATCCGCTCCGCCGACCGCTCGATGATGGCGTCCACCAGTTCAAAGCGCATGCGGCGAGGATACCGCGCGGCAGGGCGTTCGCTCGGTGCGGCGAGGGCCCAGGCTCGGAGGCGGAGTTCCGCCCTCACGGGCACGCCGCGGCGTCCATGTACCACCGCAGCACGCCCCCGATCGGCTTCACCCCGGCGATGGGCAGGTCGGCCACGCTCGAGCGGTTCGCCGCCAACTCCGCCAGTTTCTCGCGCTTGTTCGCCCCGCTCACCAGGACGGCGACGAATCTGGAGGCGTTGATGAGCGTGTAGGTCATGGTCACGCGGTCCGGCGGCGTGACCTTCGGGCCCGTGTTCATGACCACGAGCCGGTCCCGCACCTCGATCGCCGGCGAGCCGGGGAACAGGCTCGCCGTGTGGCCGTCGGCGCCCATCCCCAGCAGGACGAAATCGAGCCGGTCGTGGCCCTTCTCGCGCCAGGCGAGGTGCTCGCGGAGGGTCGCTTCGTACCGTGTGTCGGCGCCCTCTTCCATGACCTCCATCGGGTGGACGTTCTTCTCGGGGATGTCCGAATGGTCGGCGATCAGTTCCTTGATGTGCTTGAAGTTGCTCTTGTCGTCGGTGAAGGGCACGCGGCGCTCATCGACGATCCACAGGTGCGTGAACTTCCACGGGAGGTTGCGGTAGGCCGGGTCGATCATCAGGCGCCGGTACAGCGGCAAGGGGGTGCTGCCGCCGGAAAGCGCCAGGTGGAAATCCCCGAACTGGCGGACGCAGTTGTGGGCGTGGACGAGGATGTCCGCGGCGAGCGCGGAGTACACGTCGTCGATGTCGGCCCGCGCGATGACGGCGTTGGCGTTGGGCAGGCGGGGTGGCGTCGGGTCGGGTTGGATGGGGTAGGTCATGGAGGGCGGGAGCGATGACGCGACGGGCGCGAGGAAAACCACGAATCACACAGCACAACGCACGGATCGGAAAGACTCTCAACCCGAAACCCTATCCCCGACACCCGACACCCGATGGCGTGCGCTGGACCGCCGGCGCCGCTTTCCCTGATGCCCTCCCCCGCTCACCGCTTCTCCGCCCCGGCCGGGTTGTGCCACTTGCGGCCGTCCTTCAGCAGCAGAGCGTCGGCGGAGGCGGGGCCCCAGCTGCCCGCCGGGTAACTCTCGATGCGTTTGCGCACCTCGTGCGAGGTCAGCACGGCGTCGCACACCTTCCAGCCGCTCTCGACCTCGTCGCGGTGCTTGTAGAGGGTCTGGTCGCCGCGCATCGCGTCGAGCATCAGCGGGCCGTAGGCCTCGATGGGCTGCGAGTTGAAGGCCTTGGCGTAGTCGAGGTCCATCTTGACGGAATCGACGAGGAGTTTGGGCCCGGGGACCTTGGCCTCGAAGCGGAGGCTGACCCCGTCGTCGGGCGCGATGTTGATGATGATCCGGTTGGCGGGCCGGACCTTGACGCCCCCGATGGATTCGACGGAGGCGAACAGGTCCGCGGGCGGGTGCTTGAACTGGACCACGACCTCGGTAAGTTTGCGGGCCATCTTCTTGCCCGAGCGGACGTAGAACGGGACGCCGCTCCAGCGCCAGTTGTCGAAGTGGACGCGGATGGCCCCGTACGTTTCGGTCATGCGGGCGACGTCGACGCCTTCGAGCTCGGCGTAGGCCTTGCCCCCGTCCTCGTCGTCGGGGTTCCCGCTGGGGCCGTAGCGGCCGAACACCGCGTCCTCGTGGGCCCGCGCCGGGTCGATGGGGCGCATGGCGTTGGCGATCTTGATCTTCTCGCGCCGGATGTCCTCGGCGTGGTAGCGGCTGGGCGGTTCCATGGCGACCAGCGCGAGCACCTGCAGCAGGTGGCTCTGGATCATGTCGCGGGTGGCGCCCGCGGTGTCGTAGAAGTTCCCGGCTCGCTTCCCCACGCCCACCTTCTCCGCCGCCGTCACCTGGATGTGGTCCACGTACTGGTTGTTCCACAGGGGCTCGAAGATGGTGTTGGCGAACCGCATCACCAGGATGTTCTGGACCAGTTCCTTGCCCAGGTAGTGATCGATCCGGTAGATCGCCTCTTCCTCGAACACACGCCCCAGCGATCGGTTGAGTTGCTCGGCGGAAGCGAGGTCCACGCCGAAGGGCTTCTCCACGATGATCCGTTGCCAGGGCACGCCCGCGGCGTTCAGGGCGCACCAGCGCTTGCCCTCAAAGACCATCTGGGCGACGCCGATCTGCTCGACGATCGGCTCGTACAGGTTGGGCGAGACGGAGAGATAGAACAACACGTTCGGCGAGGCGATGCCTCCCCCGGTGGAGTGACCGTCGCCCTTGTTGATCCCGTGGTGCTTGCCGAGCTGGTTGATGCGCTCGATGAACCCGGGGTACATCGCCTGGCTGGTGGCGTCGCCCGTGAAGTAGTGGACGCTCCTGGCGAACTCGAGCCACGACCTCTCGTCAAAGTGGGAGGCGTGCTTGGCGACCCACGGCCGGAGTTCCTCGCGCCAGCCGTCGTCGGTCTTCTCGCGCCGCGCCACCCCCAGCACGGCCAGGCCGTTGGGCGTTCGGCGCTGGCAGTACAGTTCGTACAGGGCGGGGATGAGCTTGCGGGCGGTCAGGTCTCCCGAGGCCCCGAAGATGACCAGGACGCACGGGTCAGGCTGGGCTTTGGGCGGTTCGGCGGGCATGGGGGCCTCTTCGGGGTTGGCGCGGTGGGGCGGCGGGGGCGGTCGCCCCGGCGGTCGGACGCCGCGCCATCATCGCCGCTTTCGCGGGGTGGGGCAACAGGCCGGGCAGCGGACGAGTTGCGATGCTGGAACCGCCGGCCCGCGAGACCGGCGCCCCGCCTGCCTGGCC
>CAZDYM010000161.1:0-6197 GCA_964509325.1 uncultured Phycisphaeraceae bacterium | reverse complement strand
TCGCCCGGTGACTCGTCGAGGCCGGCGAAGAGGCCGCCGAGCATGACGGAGCAGGCGCCCGCGGCGATGGCCTTGGCGATCTCGCCGGACTGGCGGATCCCGCCGTCGGCGATGACGGGGATGTGGTGCGGCTCGGCGGCGCGGACGGCGTTCATGACGGCGGTGATCTGGGGCACACCGACGCCCGTGACGACGCGGGTGGTGCAGATGGAGCCCGGTCCGATGCCGACTTTCACGGCGTCGACGCCGGCTTCGATGAGGTCGCGTGCGGCGTCGGCGGTGCCGACGTTGCCGGCGATGAGTTCGATTTTGGGGTAGGCCTTGCGGATGTCGCGGACGGTGTTGAGGACGTTCTCGGAGTGGCCGTGGGCGGTATCGACGACGATGACGTCGGCCTCGGCGGCGATGAGTTTTTCGACGCGGTCGAGCTGGAACACGCCGCAGGCCGCCCCGCAGCGGAGTCGGCCGCGGGCGTCCTTGCAGGCGTTGGGGAATCGGGACTGCTGGTCGAGGTCGCGCATGGTGATGAGGCCGGCGAGTTTGCCGTCCTTGTCGACCAGGAGGAGTTTCTTGACCTTGGCCTTGGAGAGGACGCGGACGGCGTCCTTGAGGTCGGCGTCGGGGGGGGCGGTGACGAGGTTGGCGCGGGTCATGACGTTCTCGACGAGTTCCTCGCCCTTGTCGATGAACTTGAGGTCGCGCTCGGTGAGGATGCCCAGGACCTTGCCCTTGGCGCGGAGGCTGGTGGAGCCGTCGTCGGTGACGGGGAAGCCGGAGATGTTGTACTCGGCCATGAGTTGCTTGGCGCGGGCGATGGTGTCTTTCGGGCCGAGGGTGATGGGGTCGAGGATGACGCCGTTCTCGGAGCGTTTGACCTTGGAGACCTCGATGGCCTGGAGGTCCGGGGCCATGTTGCGGTGGATGATGCCGATGCCGCCTTCTTGTGCGAGCGCGATGGCGAGGCGCGACTCCGTGACGGTGTCCATGGGGGCCGAGACGAGCGGGATATTGAGGGTGATGTTGCGGGAGAGCCGGGTGCGCAGGTCGGCGGTGGCGGGGTTGACGGCGGAGCGGCGCGGCATGAGCAGGACGTCATCGAAGGTGATGGCGTCCTGCTCGAACTTGGCGTCCAAGAAGGCGGAGGCGTGGTGTGCGGGTTGTGGTTGGGCTCCCATGTGGCAATGTTGCCAGAAGCGGGCGACCGCGTCAAACGGGCGGCGGGCATGGCTTTGGTGTGTCAGGACGCATCCCGGCGCGGCCGCGGCGATATCAGGCGGCGGGTGTTCGAGCACAACTGGAGGCGGCGATGACTCGAGAGGGCGTGATCGGGATGGCGGCGGCGGGGCTGGTTGGGTGCGCGGCGGGCGGCGCGTGGGTGCTGGCTCGGGCGGGCGGGGAACCGCCGTCGGCTCGGCGGGCCACGCTGGCGGAGCACCGATGGTCGGCGCCGGCGTCGGGTTCAACGGCGATCGCGTGCCACCCGGATGAGCCGGGCGAGCGGGTGCTGCTCGACATCCTGGTGAAGAGCCGTTCGGGCAAGCCGGTGCCCGGCGTGGTGGTGATGGTGTACGGGGCCGACGTGGCGGGGCTGTACAACGCCAAGGACGCGCCGGCGGGCGAGATGCGGCTGCGGGCCACGGTCACGACGGACGCGCGGGGCAAGTGTCAGGTGTGGACGGTCCGCCCGGGGCCTTACCCGGACCTCAGCGAGCCGTCGCACATCCACTTCGAGGCGTGGGGGCTGCAGACCAGCGAGGGGCTGCGGACGATCTGGTTCGAGGGCGACCCGATGATCTCGGCGGAGAAGCGGGCGTGGGCGGGGCGCGACCCGGAGACGGAGATCGTGAGCCTGCGCACCAGCGCCGACGGGGTGACGTGGTGCCCGGTGGAGATCGAGGTGGAGGTGGACGGGCCCGGGTGAGGGCGGCGCTAGGGGTTCTCGATGGAACGGCGCGGCATGGCGCTGGCGACCAGGCGGATGGTGGGGGGGGCCTGGCCGGCCTTGAGTTCGAGGTCGGGGCTTTCGAGGCTCTCGATGACCAGGTCGACGGTAGCGCGGTTGAGCTTGGGCCCGACGTTGTAGTTGAGGGTGAAGTGGGCCGAGCGGACGTTGGGGAGCAGCATGGTCTCGACGCGGGCGTTGGTGGCGGGGTTGATCGTGACCAGCCACAGCGCGCCGGGGCCGGTGGGGGTGAAGTCGAGGTCGGGCGGTTCGTCGGCGGGGCTCCAGGTTCGGAGCAGGGCGGCGTGGCCGGGGTAGCGGTGCTCGACGCGGGTGATCTCGGTCGGGGCGCCGGCGCTGTTGCGGCGGCTGACGTACTCGAAGTAGTCGGCGCGGAGGGGGTTCTCGGCGGAGTCGAGGACGTCGGCGGGGAAGGGGCCGAAGTCCGAGCCGGTGCGGACCATGGCGAGGATGCGGTTGACGGCGATGCGCGCGACGACGTTGGTGCTAACGGTGCCGGAGGTCTGCTGGTAGCCCTTGAACATGGTGTCGAGGGCGACCATCATCGAGGTGAGCAGGGCGCTGGAGATGGCCAGCGCGATGAGCATTTCGATGAGGGAGAAGGCGCGCCGGGCGGGGCGGAGGCCGGGGAGGGCGCGTCGAGCGCGCGGGGCCTTGGGGGTGATGCTGATGGGCATGGCGGGTTCGTTCGCCCGTGGCGCGGGCGGGAGGGTTCTGCCTTGGGGCGTCCGGACGCGCCGCGTCCGGCGATCATCGGCGGCGCGCTTCGCGGGTGGACGGGCGGCTCGGAGCGCCGTTGCGCGATCAGTCGGCTTGAGCGACATAGCGTCCCTCCTGGTAGGAGTTGGTGACGGGGCGGGCCGAGAGGGCCGAGGCGAGGCCGTCGGGCAGGACCATGTCCGGGTTCCACTTGAGGGTGATGCGGCCGTGGCCGTTGAACGGGATGGCGCGTCGGACGAAGGTGTTGGGGGCGATCTCGGTGTCCTCTTCGGGCTGCCCGTCGTACCAGGATTCGAGGTGGGTGCCATCCCATCCGGCGAGGGGGATGAGGTTCCCGTCGGCGTCCCGGGCGGAGTCCCACCCGATGTCCTTGGTGCCGTCGCCGTCGAGGTCGGTGAGGGCGCCGAGGTCGAAGCCCTCGACGTCGCCGCCGTCGGTGGGGCCGAAGTAGCCGAGGGTGATGTTGAAGTTGGCGGGGTTGCCGCTGGGCTGTCCGTAGGTGGCGAGGGGCGCCTCGCCGTAGACGGGCTTGTAGGTTCCGAGGAGGACGCCCTCGATGGAGGCGTTGCCTCGGACGTCGATGACGCCGGCGATGATGGCGCCGGAGAGGCGGACGTCCTGGGAGGGGGGCGAGTTGTTGGTGCCGATGTCGACGGAGTAGTTGGGGAGCATCATCGAGGATTTGCGGATGACGTCCATCTCCTCGCTGGTGGGGTTCTCGGAGGGGTCGTCGGGGGCGTTGGGGTTCTTGTCGACGAACTTGGTGGCGCCGGTGAAGACGATTTTGTTGCGGTTCTGGGCGAAGTCGTTGGGTTTGTCGGCGACGATGGACCCGACGAAGGTGCAGTCGTGGAAGCGGAGGTTGTTGGAGACGAGTTTGGTGTTGGTGCAGGGGTCGTTGGCGGTGCCGTCGCCGTTGAGGTCGACGGCGACGATCAGGGGGTCGGGGAGGGCGTCGTAGCCCTGGGCGCCCGGGGTGGAGTAGGACTTGTCGAGCTGGGCGGAGGACTCGGCGGGCGGGGGCGGGTAGACGAGCTTGAGGATGCCGGTGGCGGCGTCGCGGACTTCCTGGCCGTAGAAGGACCAGGAGGGGTGGGTGTTGTTGGCGTAGGCGCGGACGCGGGTGACGCCGATGAAGGTGCAGTTCTTGAAGAGCCCGTTGTTGCCCATGGGGATGGTGACGTTGCGGAAGGTGATGCCGTCGTAGACGGGGCGGCTGTACCAGTCGGCGGGGGCCGGGGCGCCGAAGGGGGTGGGTTCGATGGCTCGGGGCGGGGTCCAGCCGTCGCCCTTGGCGGCGGCGACCTGCTGGGCGAAGGTCTGGTTCTGTGATTCGGCGATGTCGTTCAGGTCGTCGGCGGCGTCGGCGAAGGACTCGTCGGTGATGGCGGGGAGTTCGGCGTCGGGGAGGGCGAACTCGGTGGCGCCGTCGTTCGGGCCCGGGGTGATGGCGCCCTTGACGTACTTCTGGTAGTCGGAGACGACGACGCCCTCGCTGTCCTTGGCGGCCTCCCAGGTGGAGCGTGCGACCTTGAGGCCGATGGCGCCGCGGACCTTGGCGTACTGGTCGCGGTAGTCGAGCACACCGTCGCGGTAGCCCAGGGTGATGTCGTCGTGGTCGATGTCGTCCTGGTCGCGGGTGCCGTCGTTGTTGTTGTCGGGGAAGGTGGAGTAGTCCCAGGCGCCGCTCACGAGCCGCCCGTTCTTTTTGCCGTTGCGGTTCCGGTCGGCGGCGCCGGAATCGATGAGGGCGGCGAGGGCGTCGTCGGCGGTGAACTCCGGGGTGGCGGTGGAGTGGGGCGTGCCGGCGGTGAGGGTGGTGGAGAGGACGAGCCTGCCGTCATTGTTGGTGTCGTAGAAGACGACGAAGATGTCGAAGTCGTCGATGGCGCCGTCCTTGGTGACGTCCTTGAAGGCGTTGTCCGGCGCGGAGTCGCCGTTGTAGTCGGTGGCGTTGAGGGTGCCGAGGCTGCGGGACTCGACGGGGTGCGACACGCGGAGGCGGTTGTCGCCGTCGACGTCGTCGGCGAGGACCTTGGCGTAGAAGTCGCGGAGGCGCTGGTCGAGCTGGGTGTTGAGTCCCTCGAAGTCGGACTTGATGGTGATGGGCGGCCCGTCGACCTGGTCGAGGGCGTTGGAGTCGAAGCGGACGCCGACGGGCCCTTCGATCTGGACGTCGCGTCCGATCATGACGCGTGAGGGCGAGAGGATGGCGTGCCGGACGGTTTTGTGGAGGCTGAACCACTGCTGCCCGGTGCGGGTGACCCATCGGTTGCGGGCGTGGTCCCAGTCGAAGCCGGTGACGACGGCGAGGATCTGCCCGGTGGTCGAGTCGGGGGGCGCGTAGGCGATCTGGACGGCGGTGACGATCTTGCCGTTGGGCGCGCGGTCGATGCCGATGGGCTTGAAGACGACCCAGGTGGTGGGGACGTCGGGGGGCGTGATGGGGGCGGGGGCGTTGCTGCCGTTATCGGCGACGACGTTGGAGTCGGCGTCGGCGTCGTGGAGGTTCCGGAGCGCGGCGGCGATGCCGCTCGGCGCGGCGTCCTCGCTGTGCCCGTCGGGGGGGTCCAGCACGGTGGCGGCGGGTGTGGCGGCGGTGGCGTTGGACCAGAGGCTGGCAAGGTACGACGGGGTCATCTCGCCCTTGGGCGTGACGAAGCGGGAGGCGGCGAGGTTCAGGCGCGTGGCGGCGAGGGAGAGCCCGGTGTCCACGGCGCTCTGGGCGCGGGTGACGCGCAGGTGGCTCGAGGCGGTGCGGAGGTTGCCCTGGGTGGCGACGGCCATGGCCAGAGCGAGGGTGGTGAAGAGCACCAGCAGCATCATGGCGAGGACGCCGACGACGCCGCGACGGGCGGTCGCGGGGTGGGTGGCGCGGGTGAGCGGGAGGTGTCGGGCGGGTTGGCGCATCGGTGTGAACTCCGGCACGGACGGGTTCGAACGGCTGCCTGGACGCACGGACCCAGGCTGCCCACTGCCCGGGCGGGACCGGGGCGGTCGATCGATCACGGCTCGACGATCCACGACACGCTGGTGACGGGCGGGGCGTCGTTGTCCCAGGTGCCCTGGTAGAGGGCGGTGACGGTGACGCGGAGGGGGTAGCGGTCCACGGCGCGCTTGAGCACGCCGCCGGTGACGACCTGGGCGTTCCGGGCGGCTGGGGTGGAGTAGTCGTACGGCTCGACCTTGGTGACCTGGACGATCTGGGTCCAGCCGCGGAGCGGGACGATGACGTTCTGGCCGTCGATCTGGATGGTGGCGGTGGAGCCGTCGGGGAGGGTTTCGGGGATGACCTCGCCGAAGGCGTTGACGGGCCCGGCGTAGCGCCGGGACATGGTGAAGCCCGCGGGGAAGGTGGTGGCGGGTCCGAAGACGGCGCCGTCGAGGTCGTCGAGGTCGTCGAGGTCGAACACCTCGTTCTCGCCGGACTCGGGGCCCCAGCCGGTGAGGGTGGAGGTGTCGGCGGGGTCGGTGAAGTAGATCTCGTAGCCGTCCTCGCCGGTGTAGCCGGTGC
>CAZDYM010000160.1:0-6263 GCA_964509325.1 uncultured Phycisphaeraceae bacterium | reverse complement strand
GGACACGCCGGCGCCCAGCGCCTCGCCCGCTCCCATGACCTTCTTCTTCATGCGCCCCTGGGCGAACTCGGCGAAGCGGTCGATCTCGGCGCGGGCCACGCGCGGGATGAGCGTCGACTCATCCGGGAACGCTCGGAGCAGGCCCGGGACGTTCGAGAGCAACAGCAGCGTGCCCGCGCCGAGCGCGGCGGCGGTCCGGGCGGCGGCGCGGTCGGCGTCGACGTTGATCGGCTCGGAGCCGAACGAGATCGCCGGCGGCGAGAGCACGGGTGTCAGGCCCGCGTCCAGCAGCGAGCGGAGCAGGGCGGTGTTCACGCGCTCGACGGTCCCGGTGAAATCGTCGCGGATCATGACGGTGCGGCCCTCGACGACAGCGCGGACGGCGTCCTTCCGCGGGCCTTCCCACAGGCGCCCGTCCATGCCCGAGAGGCCCACCGCGTTGACGCCGAGGCGCTGCAGGTGCTCGACGATCCGCTGGTTGAGCACGCCCCGGCAGGCCATCTGCAGGATCTCGAGGGTGCGCCGGTCGGTGCGCCGGCTGGTATGCCCGCTGGGTGAAGTGATGAACCGGGGCGGGTGGCCGAGCGACTCGCCGAGCAGGCTGGTCTGGTGCGAGCCGCCGTGGACGATCACCACGCGCTGGCCGCGGGCGATGACGGCGGCGAGGTCGTGGCAGAGGTTGGGGATGTCGATGCCTTCGGAGCCGCCGATCTTGATGACGAGCATTGGGGGTCCTGACTGAACGCCGTTCGATGTGGAACGGATCGAGGTTGGTTCGGCCCGCTCGCTCACGCTCGGGGCCCGGTGGCGGTGGGCTGCGAGGGCCCATCCCTGACGGTCGGTGTGCTGCGTTAGACGGGGTGCAAGCCCGGGAAGGTGAGCGCGGTGGTTTCCTCGAAGCCGCACATGAGGTTCATGCACTGCACGGCGGAACCGGCGGCGCCCTTCATGAGGTTGTCGATGGCGCTGAGGACGACGACTCGACCGGTCTCAGGGTCGACCTCGAAGCCGATGTCGCACCAGTTGGTGCCGGCGAGCATCTTGGGTTCCGGGTAGCGGTGGATGCCGGCGCGGTCCTTCACGAGCCGCACGAAAGGCTCGGCGCTGTAGCGCTCGCGGTAGAGGCGCCAGAGGTCCTTTTCTTGCAGCGGACGCTTCGGGAAGACGTGCGCCGTGCACAGCACGCCGCGGACCAGTTCGACGCTCGTGACGCTCATGTGGAGCTCAAAGGGGCCGATCTCCTGCTGGATCTCGGCCTGGTGCCGGTGCCCGGTGGGGGCGTACGAGCGGACGACGCCCGCGCGCTCGGGGTGGTGGCTGCCGGGAGTGCCGGCGTTGCCCGCTTCGGATGAACCGACCTTGAGGTCGACGACGGCCCGCTCGATGAGCCCGGCGCGGGCGAGCGGCATGAGGGCGAGGTTGACGGCGGTGGCGTTGCACCCGACGCCGCTGGCGAGCCGCGCGCCGCGGAGCCGCTCGCGGTGGAGCTCGGGCAGGCCGTAGACGAATCGGTCGAGCCACTGCGGGGCGGGGTGGGCTTCGCCGTACCAGCGCTGGTAGTCCGCTCTGTCGCGCAGGCGGAAATCGGCGGAGAGATCGATGACGCGGTGGGCGAGCGCGGCGTACCGCTCGATCTGCTTGCACGCCTCGCCGTGGGGCTGGCAGAGGAACAGCACGTCGCAGGGTTCGAGCGCGTCGGGCGCGACGAACTGGAGGGCGGTGCGTCCGCGGAGATTCGGGTGGACGCTGTGGAGGTAGACGCCCATCTGGCGACGCGAGGTGACCTGGGCGATGGAGACGCGCGGGTGATCGAGGAGGAGGCGGAGGACCTCGCCGCCGCCGTAGCCGCTGCCGCCGACGACGGAGGCTCGGATCGGTGCAGGTTGCACGTCGTTGCTCATCGCGCGGCGGCTCCTTGGGCGCAGTGGATGACGTGGTCGATGATGCGTCCGGGGATGTTGACGCCGGTGGGCTCGATGGAGTTTCGGAACTCCATGGTGTGGTTGACCTCGGAGACGAGGAGTCGTCCGTCGGCGGATTCGAGCAGGTCGATGGCCAGGACGCCGCCGCCGACGGCGCGGGAGGCCTCGGCGCAGAGTTCGGCGATGGTCGGATCGATGGGGTGGTTGGAGGCGCGCCCGCCGCGGGCGGTGTTGGTGATCCAGTGCGTGCTGGAGCGCGCGATGGCGGCGATGGGGACGGAATCGACGACGAAGACGCGCAGGTCGCGCCCCGGCTTGTCGACGTGTTCCTGCACGTAGATGACCGAGTGCTGCGGGCCGCCGAGGGTCTGCTTGTGCTCGATGACGGCCTCGGCGGCGTCGCGGTCGTTCACGCGGGCGAGCAGGCGGCCCCACGACCCGACGGTGGGCTTGAGGACGCAGGGATAGCCCATCTCGTCGCAGGCGCGGAGGGCGGATTCGGTGTCGAGGGCGACGCGGACGCGTGGCGTCGGCACGCCGCGCCGCGCCAGCAGCAGGGAGGTGGTGAGTTTGTCGCCGCAGGCCTCGATGACGCTGGAGGTGTTGACGCAGGGCACGCCGAAGCGCTCGAACATCCGCACGGCGGCGAGGGCCTGGGTCTGGCTGATGCAGCGTTCGAGGACGGCGTCGAAGCGTCGCCACGGGTCGGGGTCGTGGATATCGAAGACGGCCTCGCGGGCGTCGACAAGTTCATGGTCGACGCCGCGCGAAGCGAGTTCATCGGCAAGCAGACGCTCTTCGACGCGGACGCGGGAGTGGAGGATGGCCAGGCGCATGGTGTTCCGGGGTGGTGGTCAAAGGGGAGCGCGGGCTCGGTGAGCCGTGCGTGGGGGGTCTCGCGAGGATCCGGTCGCCGACGGTCGGGTTCTGCTTACTCGCCCCAGTCTTCCTGCACGGGCGGGGCTGTGACGACGCGGACCGGGGCGGCGCTGGTCACTTCGAGTTCGACGCCGCAGTCGGCGCAGCGGACGACCTCGCCGCACAGCGGCCTGCGCGTGAAGACGACGACGCCGGCGCACTCGGGGCACTCGCAGGCGGGGGCTTCCAGGTTGGTGCTCATGGTTCGGGCTCCTTGCTCGGGTTTGGGGTGAAGCGGAAAAACCACAGTCACCCGCGTGCTGGAGCGGAGCCGAACGACACGTCCGGCCCGCTCACGTGCGCTGCGGGTTCTTCGGACGGCTGGGATGAACGGTCAGTTCAAGCCGCGACGGAACCGGCGAGCGCCTTGTGGGCTTTCGCTTTCGATTTCACGGCTTTGACTTTGAGGGTCGAGAGCGCCGACGCGAACGCCACACCCGCAGGGGCGGTGGCGTGGGCGACATGGACGCGGCTCGGCATGCTGGGAAACAGCATAGCGGCACGGTCCGGGTCGGTCAAGGCGCGGGACTCAGGGTGCCGGGGGCGTCAGGGGCAGGGCTGCCCGAAGCGGCCCAGGAAGAAAGTGAGGTCGGGTGTATCGACGACGCCGTTGAGGTTGAAGTCGGCCCGCTCGGCGGGCGATCCCGGGGTGGCGGGCTGCCCGAAGCGGCCGAGGAAGAACGTCAGGTCCGGGGTATCGACCAGCCCGCTGCTGTTGAAGTCGGCGCGGCAGGCGGGCGGAACGGAGCGGACCAGGTTGGGGAGCACCGTCACGCTGGACACCGGTTCGGTGCGCTGCGCGAGTGTGTCGGTGTTGATGATCACCAGGTCGGAGTCACGGTCGTCGTCGACATCGGCGGAGGTGACCAGGCTGCCGTTCCCGCCGGAGGCCAAGTCTTCCGTGAGCGGGGCGAGCACGAGGTTCTGGCTCATGGGCGGGGTGTCGTTGCGGAGCACGCGGACGCTGGCGCTGGTGGCGGCGGCGGAAGCGCGGGTGACGATGGCGAGGTCCTGGTCCAGGTCAACGTCCAGATCCGATGCCGCAACCGACGAAGGGCGGAAGCCCACCTGGAAACTGACGGCGGGAGCGAACGAGCCGTTGGAGAGAATCCGCGCGACCGAGACGGAGCCCTCGTCGGCGGGCGTGCCGCGGGCCAGCAACTGGGCCCCCAGCCCGAGGTTGACGGTGATCATCGCGGTGAGGTCGTCGGTGTCCTTGTCGCCTTCGAGATCGGCGAGAAGGAGGCGGGCCGGGCGCGACCCGACACGGACCTGTTGGGTATTGCCGAAGCGCTGGGCCGGGCTGGTGGAGGCGCCCCGGTTGAGCAGCACGGTGACCGAATCGCCCGGCGACGATTCGGTGCCGGTGTTGGCGACCACCACGTCGGGCCCGGTCTCGCCGTTGGGGTTGGCGATGTTCCCCGCGGCGACGGCGGTGGGCCCCGGGCCCACGGGGATGCCGGTCTCGGGCTGAAGCCCGAGCCACGCACCGGCGTCGAGCCCGCGGTTGCGCAGCGGGATGAGCAGACCCTCGGTGCCGGCGCTCCCGGAGACGGTGGAAACGAGGTCGATGAAGGTGTCCTGGTCGTAGTTGATGCTCGCCACGCCACCCGCGAAGCCCGGGCCGACAGGGACGGCGGTCTGCACGGCGAGGGTGATCCCGCCGCCGGGCGTCGTGGTATTGAGCAGCACCTGCACGGTGCCCGACTCGGCGGGCTTGCCGCGGTTCGCCACCGCGAGATCGATGCGTCCGTCCGCATTGAAGTCGCTGGCGGTGACATCCACCGGGTTGACGCCGACGGTGTACGAAACCTGCTGAGCGGGCGCCTCGAAGCCCTGCCAGGCGTCGCCCAATCGCCCCCTGTTGCGCAGGATCGTGACGGCGCCGACCTCGAGCGCGGGGGCGTTCAGCGCGGGGGTGGTGAGCACAAGGTCGGGGAAGCGGTCGGCGTCGAGGTTCACCAGCAGGGCGTCGGTGGGCGCGCCGGTGGCGTCGAAGTTGCTGCCCTGGCCGGTCTGGATCTGCCCGCCCAGCACGGCTTGCACCACCCGGACAACCTGCCGCCCCTCGCTCTGGGTGTATTCAATCTGGAAGTAGCGCCCGCCCGGAAGGCCCGGGAACAGCGCGACGTCGAACCGATCATTCGGCGGCGATACGCCCGGGCCGGCGCCCAGCGCGGCGGCGTCAAGGATGGTCGCGGTGTACGCCGGGTTCGGCGGCACCGCGCCCGCGGGCGGGATGAACCCGGGCTCAAGACGCACGAACAACCCTCCGGCGAGCTGGGCCTGCGCGTTCACGACGAGCCGATCGTTCGCGGAAGCGCCGAGTTCCACGCTCAGCGTTCCGCTGGCCTGACCGGCGTCGGGGAGGTTCCCGACCTGCTGGTACGGGCTGTTCAGCGTGAGTGTGCCGGGCGAGTAGGGCGCCGACGGCGACGGGGCCGCGGCGCCCGGGGCGACGGTCCCGAAGTTCAGCACCGCGCCGGTGACGGACCCGTTGCCCGCGAGCGCGCCGTCCTGCAGCAGCAACAGGCCGCCCAGGCCGGTGTTGGCGGCGCCGCCATCCCGCACTACCAGGGCCCCGGATTGCACGACGGTGAGCAGGGAAGACGTCCACGAGGAGCCCGCGCCGAAGACGTCGACCACGCCGCGAGACCCCGGCTGCTGGCCGAGGGTGGCGAACGGGGTGGAGACTTTCGAGGCCGCACCGATGGAGAGGTTGGCATCACCCACGCAGCCGATGCAGAACGAGGAGCCGCTGTTGGTCCACTGCGTGCCGGAAAGTTCGACTTCGGCGCTGGTGCCCGGGCCGTTGGCCAGGAGCGCGGCGATCGACGTGAGCGAGCCGTTCAAGATGTTGAGGACCGCTGCATCCGGGGCCGACATCCCGCTGGGCCCGTCGGCGCCGATGACCAGCGGCTGGGCCGGGTCGCCGAGCGTCAGCCTCCGCCCGTTCAGCGCGAGGGTCAGGTTGTCGTCGCGGATGAGCATCGAGCCGGCGGCGGCGTTCGCGGACAGGCTGACGCCGTACGACGCACCGAGGTCGAAGACCATCTGGTCGCCGGGGCCCGGCAGGCGGGGCGCCCAGTTGGCCGGGGCGGCGAAGTCGCCTCCGGCGGGTTCGACCCAGAAGGTCTGCGAAACGGTCGACGGCGGGGGCGTCTCGTAGGCGCCGATGTCCACCACCGCCCCGCTGGGAGCCCCCGTCGGCAGGCCCGGCACGTCGAGCACGCGACGCGCCCCGCGCAGATCGAGCGGGACAGGCTCGGCCGTGTTGCCGTCCGAGTCGTCGTCGCGCGGGTCGGCCAGCGCGTCCTGGATGGTCGTGTAGCGCGTCACCGTGATCCTGCCGGTGCCGGGGTCGACCTCGGTGCCGGCGATATGGACGCCGAAGCTCGGGGCTGCACCCTGGGCGCTGATCGC
>CAZDYM010000159.1:0-6274 GCA_964509325.1 uncultured Phycisphaeraceae bacterium | reverse complement strand
CGCCGGTGCCCGCGTCGCCGCCGGCTCCAGCATCGCCACCAGCTCCGGCATCTCCGCCAGCTCCAGCGTCGCCACCGGCTCCGGCTTCGCCACCGGCCCCGGCTTCGCCGCCGGCTCCGGCAGAGCCACCTTGACCGTTCTCGTCGCAGGCGTCACCGACGCCGTTCCCGTTGCCGTCTTCCTGGCCGGGGTTGGCGACCAGCGGGCAATTGTCGGAGGTATCCGGGACGCCGTCGTCGTCGTCGTCGGTGTCGCAGACGTCGCCCTGGCCATCCTTGTCGTTGTCCTCCTGGCCGGCGTTGGGGACCAGCGGGCAGTTATCGGCGCCGTCCTTCAGCCCGTCGTCGTCGTCGTCGTCGTCGCAGGCATCGCCCACACCGTTGCCGTCGGTATCGGTCTGGTCGCTGTTGGGGACCAGCGGGCAGTTGTCGGTATCGTTGGTGACGCCGTCGCCATCGGCGTCATCCTGGCAGGCGTCGCCCTGGCCGTCGTTGTTGGTGTCCGCCTGGTCGGGGTTGGGGATTAGCGGGCAGTTGTCCGTCGCATCCGGGACGCCGTCGCCGTCGTCGTCGTCATCGCAGGCGTCGCCCTGGCCATCGTTGTTGGTATCGGTCTGGTCGCTGTTAGAGACTGCGGGGCAGTTGTCCGTCGCATCGTTGACGCCGTCGTTGTCGTCGTCGTCGTCGCAGGCGTCGCCGGTCCCGTCACCATCGCTGTCGATCTGGTTCGGGTTGTCCACCTCGGAGCAGTTGTCCTCGTCGTTGGGGACGCCGTCACCGTCGAGGTCGCCGTCGCAGGCGTCACCGACGCCGTTCCCGTTGCTGTCCTTCTGGTCGGGGTTGGCGACGAGCGCGCAGTTGTCGTCCTGGTCAGCGATGCCGTCACCATCGTCGTCGTCGCCGCATGCGTCGCCCTTCCCGTCACCATCCGTGTCCGTCTGGTTCGGGTTGGGGACCAGCGGGCAGTTATCGGTCGCGTCCGGGACGCCATCGTTGTCATCGTCGTCGTCGCAGGCGTCGCCGTTGGCTCCGCCGTCCGTGTTGGCCTGGTCGGGGTTGGGGACCAGCGGGCAGTTATCGGTCGCATCCGGGACGCCATCGCCGTCGTCGTCGTCGTCGCAGGCGTCACCCTGCCCATCCTTGTCCGTGTCCTTCTGGTCAGCGTTCTCCACGGAGGGGCAGTTGTCCTTGTCGTTGACGACCCCGTCGCCGTCCTCGTCGGCCTCGCAGGCGTCGCCGATACCGTCCTTGTCCTCGTCGGCCTGATCGGCGTTGGAGAGGAGGGGGCAGTTGTCGGAGGCATCCGGGACGCCGTCGCCGTCGTCGTCGTCGTCGCAGGCGTTGCCCTTCCCGTCGCCGTCCGTGTCCGTCTGGTTCGGGTTGGGGACCAGCGGACAGTTGTCGGAGGCGTCCGGGACGCTGTCGCCGTCGTCATCGGTGTCGCAGGCGTCGCCCTGGCCGTCGTTGTCCGTGTCCGTCTGGTTCGGGTTGGGGGTGACCGAGCAATTGTCGGAGGCATCCGGGATGCCGTCGCCGTCGTCGTCGTCGTCGCAGGCGTTGCCCTTCCCGTCGCCGTCCGTGTCCGTCTGGTTCGGGTTGGGGACCAGCGGACAGTTGTCGGAAGCATCCGGGATCCCATCGTTGTCGTTGTCCGGATCGCAGGCGTCGCCGATACCGTCCTTGTCCACATCAGCCTGATCGGCGTTGGGGATCGACGGACAGTTATCCTTGGTATCCTCGACACCGTCGTTGTCGTCGTCGATGTCGCAGGCGTCGCCGGAATTATCCTTGTCCGTGTCGAGCTGGTCGGGGTTGGCCTGACCCGGGCAGTTGTCGTCCTTGTCGAGGACGCCGTCGTTGTCGTCGTCGTCGTCGCAGGCGTCACCCTGGCCGTCGCTCTCGTTGTCCTTCTGGTCGGGGTTGGGCGTCAGCGGGCAATTGTCCTTGGTATCCAGGACGCCGTCGCCGTCGTCATCGTCGTCGCAGGCGTCACCCTGCCCGTCCTTGTCCGTATCGAGCTGGTCGGGGTTGGGGACGAGCGGGCAGTTGTCCTTGTCGTCGGAAACACCATCCCCATCCTTGTCGCCGTCGCAGGCATCACCGATGCCATCCTTGTCGGCATCTTCCTGGCCAGGGTTGGGCGAGAAGGGGCAGTTGTCGTCCTTGTCGAGGACGCCGTCGTTGTCGTCGTCGTCGTCGCAGGCATCGCCCTGGCCGTCCTTGTCGTTGTCCTTCTGGTCGGCGTTGGGGATCAGGGAGCAGTTGTCGTCCTTGTCGAGGACGCCGTCGTTATCGTCGTCGTCCTCGCAGGCGTCACCCTTGCCGTCCTTGTCCGTGTCGAGCTGATCCTTGTTGGCGACGTAGGGACAGTTGTCGTCCTTCGAGAGGACGCCGTCGTTGTCGTCGTCCGGATCCTCGAAGTCGAAGAGGCCGTCGCCGTCGGTGTCCGGCGCTGCCGACTTGCACGAGCCGCCCTCCTTGAAGTCGGTGGATCCATCGCCGTCGAGGTCGAGGTTCGCCAGCGGACGCAGCGTGTGTCCCCAATCGTTGAGGCTGTTGCCGCCAACGGTCTGGATCTTGATGGGCCGGTTGCTGGTGATGGAGAACTGTTGGTTGACCGGGAGGATGATGAAGTTATCGGTGTTGAGCAGGGCCTGAGGGGTGCCGTTGATGACGACCTGGGTACCGTTCTCGCCGGCAAAGAGGGTGCCGCCCTGGGTCTGCGTGTTGACGAAGAAGCGGAGCCCCTCGCGCCCGTAGCTGACGGTGGTGTCGTCGCCCATGCTGGGGATCGAGTTGCCGCCCTCGGTGTCGCCGGACCACACCTCGACGGGCCCCGTGGCCTTGAGGCGGTAGTTGTTGTACCCGAGGCCCGACAGGTAGCTGCTGGCACCCGCAGCCACGTTGACGTTGCTGGCCACCACGACATCATCGCTGAGGCGTGTCACCGTGAACGAGACGCTGGAGGTGCCCGAGTTGAAGACCGCCAGCGAGCCGGTCTGCCAGCCGCTGGTGAAGAAGAGGAACTCGTCGCCGCTGTCGTTGAGGCAGTCCTGGTTCGGGTTCGCCGTCGTCGGGAGCGGCGGGACCGAGGTGTTCCCGTTGCCCGAGTTGTTCCCGATGGCCACCAGCCCGGTCGACGTCACGGAGTACACCGTCCCCGCGGTGAGCCCCACCGTCGCCGCCTTCCCCGCCCCGACGTTCACCCCCACCGCGGCGCCTCCGCCGACCGGCGTGAAGGTCACCACCGCCGCCTCCGCCGCGAGGATCGTCGTCCGCGAGTTGCCGCTCTGGGCAACGGGCGAGACCATGAAGCTCTTGCCGTAGAACTTCCGCCCGTCGAGCGTCGGGTAAAAATAGGACCCCGAGAAGGAACAACAGTCGAAGCCCAGCAGGCCGAAGAGTGGCTCGGAGGTCTCGACCACGAAGCGGCCCTGCGGCGCCGCGATCGGCGCCAGCCGCTGCCCCTGGTTCACGGTGAACCCCTGGGTAAAATTGGTCGCAAGATCCTTGATACCGATGGACGTGTTGTCCTTGAAGCCGACGAAGATGAGCTGCCCGTTGGCCGTCGGGTTGGCCGCCAGGTAGCGCTCCTTGGCGCCGGCCCCCTTGGCCCCCAGAAGACAGGCCACCGATAGCCCGAGATGAACAAGCCCGCGCAGGTAAGAACGCCTCATGTTGGAACTCCTCTCCTGAAACCCCCAGAGGATAGACCCGACATGGTCTTGTTGAACACAGAAGATTAACGAACGATCTGCGAGTTTTTCAGGGAGGTCACCTCCTCGTCGCTCAGCCCGGCTTCTCGCAGGATCTCGTCGGTGTGCTGTCCGCTCCGGGGCGCTGGAGTCGCTGGATGCTCCTCAGCCCCGGGGGTCACCGGGGTGCGGAACTGTCGAACACGCTCCTCGCCCTCGCCCACGGCGAAGAACAGACCACGCGCCGCGAGGTGGGGGTCCACAGCCAGCTCCTCGGGGCTCAGCACTGGCTCCAGACAGCAGTCGTGGTGCGCGGCGAAGTCTTCCCACTCGGCGCGGGTCCGGGTGGCGAAGAGGGCGGAGAGCTTCTCCTTGAGGGCAGGCTGGTGGGGCCCCGGGAAGAGGGCGGTCATGTCCGCCTCCATGCCTGCCCCCGCGCAGAACGAGACCCAGAATTTCGGCTCCAGGGCAGCGAGGGTCATCGGATGACCGTCGCTGGAGAGGTAGGTGCTGTACGGAGCGATCCCGCCGCCGAGAGGCTCCTCGCCGCGGATCGGTGGCTGCCCCGCGAACAGCGTGCCAAGGGAGAAGCTGGAGAAGCCGAGCACACCGTCGACCATCGCCACGTCCAGGACCGCGCCCTCGCCGGTGCGCTCCCGCTCCCGGAGCGCACCGAGGATGGCAATGACGCTCCAGAGCCCGCCGGAGACGTCCGCCATCTGGAAGCCGGGCACCTGGGGCGGCGCCCCCGCTGGCCCCTGGAAGCCGAGGATCCCGGCCCGCGCCAGGTAGTTGAGGTCGTGACCCGCGCGGTGGGCCAGGGGGCCGCTCTGTCCGTAGCCGGTCAAGGCGCAGATGATGAGCCGAGGGAAGCGTTGGCGCAGGAGCTGGTGGCCGAGGCCGAGGCGCTCGAGGACACCAGGGCGGAACTGCTCGAAGAGAACGTCGTAGCCGGCCAGCAGGCGCAGCAGCAGAGCACGCCCCTCCGGGCGCTTGAGATCGAGGACGAGGCTGCGCTTGTTCCGGTTCAGCGCGTGGAAGGCCCCGGAGGCGCCGGCCACCGCGGGGGGCATGTGGCGCAGGTAGTCGCCTCCGCCGGGGTCCTCCACCTTGTCGACGGTGGCTCCCATGTCGGCCAGGACCATCGTGGCGAAGGGCCCCGGGATGAGGCGGGAGAGGTCGAGCACACGGATGCCTTGGAGCGGTCGCATGAGGCGACCAAACCAGAAGAACGACACCCGGGCAACGGCGGCGCGTCGAAGCTCGCCCGGAGACGGCGACGCGCCGGGCCGGAGGAAGGATAACTTGAGGGCGAAGAGCTTCTGAAGCTTCATCGCCAGCATCGGGTTGCCGGCTACCTTCAGCTTGCCGCCCATGTAGAGCTGCATCCCCGCCTGGGGGTTGTCGTAGAGCTTCTGGAAGTCCTCGTCCGCGAGGGTGATGGTGCAGTCTGCCGTGTTGGTGCCGGCGGTGCATGAGGGGCCCGTCGCGGTACAGTCGATGAACCACTCACCGGCGCCGGTGACGTTCATCTGGTACTTGGCGCCGATGGCCAGCGCATCGGCCTTGTTGCGCTCCATGGCGCCCGGGAGATCCTCGTTGAAGAGCTTCTTGGTATCGACAGGCATGGTGGCCTCCTTCGGGCGCAAGGTGGACCCCATCGCGTGCGGCGCGTCAAGGGCTCACACCACCGGCCGGTGCGCCCCGCTGTCACGCCGCCGGGGAGCCGCCTGGAGCGCCGCCCGGAGCGGCAACATGAAGACACGATCGATGGCCACCCGGCGCTCCGCAGGAGGAGGATCCGCCGACGAGTCCCGGAGCAAGGAGAGATCTCGCTGGGCAGCCCGCTCCAGCAGCGCGTCGTCCGGGGCGAGATCGCCCGGGTCCGTCGGGGAAGACAGCGCCGGCATCAGCGACACGAACACCAGGTCGTGCCCCCCCTGGCGCACCTGCGTCGCCTGGTAAATCGTCACCCCCCCGAGGCCCACCTCCTGGAAGAGGGAGCCCTTCCAGTCGAGCTTCGCGTCCAGGTCCAGGGTGCGGGGCCCCACCGAGAGCGCCCGCTGATCCAGCGCCACCAGATCGCCCCGCACGTCGGTCAGGAAGAAGCGACGCGAGCACCCAGGATCGACCCGGAGCAACCCCTCGTAGAGCCTCACCAGCGCCTCGCCGGTCAGCCGCAGGGGCAGGCCGTCGGGCCCCAGAGGCTCCAGGGCGCGCTCGTCGCTGGCCACCGTGAACGCGGACGCCAGCGCCGTACGGCACCGGGGCAGCTCTCCTTGCTCCACCCGCGCCCCCACGAAGAACGCCATCCGGGACGAGGTGACCGCCAGCGCCGCCCGGGAGCGCGCCCGGTTGGCCAGCATGGTCACGCCGAAGCGCTCCTCCAGCGGGGCGACGAGCTGGAGCGGCCCCCCGCTCGCGTCGTCGAAGAGGAGCTCCCGCCCCCGGAGCACCAGCCCCCGCACCGGCCCCTTGCGGCGGCGATTCTCCAGCGCCACCCGGGCTGCCCCGAAGGACAAAAGCCCCCCCCCGAGGGCCGCCGCCGCCGCCCCCTGGCGCCGGAGCGCCAGCAGCCCC
>CAZDYM010000158.1:254-6299 GCA_964509325.1 uncultured Phycisphaeraceae bacterium | reverse complement strand
TCGGGGGCGAGCGCGGGGCCCGCGCGGCGGCGGAGAAGGCCGTCGAGGCCGAGCGGGCGCTCGCCAAGGAAACCCAGCGACGGCTCGATGAAGCCGAGCGGGCGCTGGGAGAGGCACTCGGCGAGGCCCGCGTGCTCCAGGAGCGGGTGACCCAGATGAGCGAGCGGCACCGCGACGAGCTCGAGGCGGTCTTGCGCGAGGCCGAGCAGCGCGCCGCGGCGGAGCGCCGGGCGCTGCAGGAGGCCAAGCAAGACTTCGAGGAGCGTTCACGCCAGCGCGACGAGGAGTTCCGGCGGGCCATCCAGGCGGCGGCGGGCGAGGCGCTCAAGCAGTCCGCCGAGCACCTGCTGAAGATCACCGAGTCCAAGGTGAAGGACGCGACCGACAGAGCCGGGGCGGACCTGGACGCGCGCCGCGCGGCGGTGGAGCACCTGGTGAAGCCCATCGCCGAGACCCTGAAGAGAACCGAGGAGAAGCTGGTGGAGTTCGACAGGGGCCGGGCGGCGAGCGCGGCCGAGCTCCGCCAGCAGGCCGAGACGCTGGCGCGGGTCAACGAGAGCCTCCGCAAGGAAACCGCCAACCTCTCGCAGGCCCTGCGCCGACCGACGGTGCGGGGACGCTACGGCGAGGTGCAGTTGCGCCGCGTCGTCGAACTCGCGGGCATGCGCGATTACTGCGACTTCACCGAGCAGAGCACCAGCACCGACGACGAAGGGAAGCAGCTCCGCCCCGACATGATCGTGCATATGCCGGGGGGGCGGACCATCATCATCGACGCCAAGACGAACATCGAGCCGTATCTCGAGGCCGCGGAAGCGAGCAACGCGGGCGACGACGCCCGCCGTGAGGAGGCGATGGCCCGTTTCGCGGCGGGCGTGAGCGCGCAGGTGACGGCGCTCTCGAAGAAGTCCTACTGGGAGCGGGCGGGCGGGTCGGCGTCGGGCCCGGAGTTCGTGGTGATGTTCGTGCCGGGGGACCAGTTCGTGGACGCGGCTCTGTCGAGCGATCCGGGGCTGATCGAGCGGGCGGCGGAGAAACGGGTCATCATCGCCAGCCCGTCGACGCTGATCGGGCTGCTGCGGGCGGTTTCGCTGGGATGGCGCGAGGAACGCGTGGCGGAGAAGATCGAGGAGATGGTCACGCTCGGACGCGAACTTCACAAGCACGGGGCCGTCGCGCTCGAACACGCCGCCAGGATGGGGACCGCGCTGAACAAGGCGGCGGAATGCTACAACCAGTTCCGGGCGTCGCTCGACAAGCACCTCACGCCGACGCTCAGGAAGTTCGAGCAGTTCGACGCGAAGAGCTCGAAGGACCTGCCGGATTCGCCGGCGGTCGTGACGGTGGCGACGGCCCCGTCGTTGCCGACGCACGGAACGAGCGGTTGAGCCGCGAACCGCGACTCGCTCAGCGCCCCACGCCCGACGCCCCTTCGACCAGTTTCACCGAACGCCACTTGCCGCTGCGCCAGCGCCACGCCATGGCCAGGGCGAAAGCGATGATGTACGCGGCGGCACCGATCCACGGGCCCAGGGCGCCCCACTGGGGGCGCAGTTCGGTGATGAGTTTGCCCCCGCCGATGATGAGGCCCCAGGCCAGGACCATCGTGACGACGCCGGGCCACAGCGTGTCGCCCGCGCCGCGGAGGGCGCCGATCATGGTGATGCCCACGGCGTCGAACATCTGGAACACCGCGGCCAGGATCAGCAGCTGCCCCCCGATGGCGAGGACCAGGGCCGGGTCGGCGCCGGTGAGTTCGGAGGGGGCGGCGTCGGGCCCGTGCGAGACGAACATCTCGACCAGCGGGACGCGGAAGACGACCATCGCGACGGCGCACGCGCCCATATAGGCCATCGTCACCCACATGCCCAGACGGGCGCGGGCGCGGGCGATCTCCGGCGCGCCGGCGCCGATGGCCTTGCCCACCATGGCCTGCACAGCGATGGACATGCCCACCGCCGGCATGAACGACAGGTGCATGTACTGCAGCGTGATCCACGACGCCGCGTTGTGCCCGGCCCCGAACTGGGCCACCAGCCCGGACATGAACACCCACCAGCACACCATCTCGTTCCCGAACATCAGGCCGGCGGGCCAGCCGATGCGCGCGATGTCGCGGACCGCGTGCAGCGACGGACGCCAGGCCCGACGCGTGCCGTACAGGCGGTCGAACCTCCCCGACAGAAACACCGCCATGGGCACGGCGAGCTCGACGGCCGTCCCCACCACCGTCCCGACGGCGCTGCCCACCACCCCCCAGCGCGGGAAGCCCCACTCCCCGAACACCAGCGCGTAGGTGAGAACGAAGTTGACGAGGTTCCCCGCCACAACCCCGACGGTGACCACAACGGGCCGGTGCATGCCGTAGAAGAACTGCGCCACGCCGCGGGCCCACAGGGTGATCACCATGCCGACCAGCAGCACGCGCCCGTAGTCGGCCTCCATGCCGGCGACCCTGGCGCTGACCTCGCCCAGGCCGAACAGGGCGCGCATGCCCGCGAACACCTCGGGCAGCCACAGCGCGTACGGGAGCATGACCACCAGCCAGACCACCAGGGACATCCACATCCCCGCCCACGCGTAGGCGCTGCCCTTCTCGGGCGAGCCCGCGCCGAGGTTCTGCGAGACGAAGGTGTTGATGACCCCGAGGAAGGCGAACATCACGGACGCGGGGAACCACGCCGCGACACCGCCGTTGCCCGCCGCGGCGAGTTCCTCCACGCCCAGCCGGGCGCAGAAGTACTTGTCGACAAACTGCATGACGGTGTACGAGAGCATGCCCAGCACCGTCGGGGCGGCGATGCGGAGCATCTCGACCAGCGGGGAGCGCGGGGGAACAGCGGGCCGTCCCGAGGCGGGCGGTCCCGGGTTGGGCTCGGTTTGGAAGGTGGCCGGGGTCGGGCCGTGGGGGCCCACGTCGTCGGCATGGGAAGCGATGACAGCGCCCCGCGAACTCGGCTTCGCGCTTTCGGCGCGGGGGCGCGCGACCGCCTGCCCGGGCTCGGAACTTGGGATGGTCGGGGTGGACAAGGCCGGGAGTGTACGTCGCGCCCCGTTGCGGCCGGCGGGGGGCCGACGCGGGCGGCACCGGGCGCGTCCGAGAACGACGGATCGGCGCGTCCGGGCTGAAATCAGGGCGAGACGGGCCTTGTATCGGCGGCCTCCGGGGGTATGCTCGGCGTGACATACCCAGGGTGTCAGGCACAGGCGCCCCGGTCCAACCCTTCCAGCGGAGTCCAGAGATGTTGTTCTTTCCTCGCCCTCCCGTGTCGCGTTCCGCGCGTTCTGCTCGCAAGCCCTCCGGCGCGCTCATGCTCGCGTCCGTGGCGGCCCTGGCCGTGCTCGCCCCCGCGGCCGGGGCGGCGGTGTTCAACTTCACCGGGGCCGGGGCGATCCCCGACGGCACCAGCCAGAGCGCGGGCTCGTACGGCGCGCCGCGCGTGCTGACCGCTTCCTCCACGCTCGACGAACCCATCGTCAGCGTGAACCTGTCGCTGACGATCACGCACTCGTTCGTGGGTGACGTGCGGGTGATTCTCAAGTACCAGCCCGACGACGGCTCGGGCGCGACGCTCCAGACCGTCATCATGGAGCGCACCGGCGCGTTGAACGCCGACGACACCGGCGACAGCACCAATCTGGGCGGCACCTACGTCTTCGTGAACGGCGCGACCACCATCTGGGAATCCGCCGTCACCCTGGGCAGCACCGCCGCGGTGCCCTCGGGGATGTACGGGCCGTTCGTCAACACCCTCGGCGGGACGTTCACCCCCATCGAGCAAGACGCCCCGTTCCGGCGCCGCACCGGGCGCGGGACATGGACGCTCGAGGTCTCGGACGGCGCGCTGTTCGATACCGGCACCGTCAACGCCGCCAGCATCAACATCGTCGCGGCCCCGCTGCCCTGCCTCGCGGACTTCGACGGCGACGGGGTCGTCAGCACCCCCGACCTGGTCTTCTTCCTGGGCCGCTTCGGCGGGGGGTGCGAGTAGGGCCCGCGACCGCCCGTCACCCCGCGTCGAGTGCGTGACCGAGCGTGAGCACGAGCCGGCGCGCGGCGCAAGCCCGGCGGGACGCCCGCCGTGCGGTCCGCGCGGCTTCGGATGATCGTGCGATGGTCGCGGCGCCGGACCCCGCGCAGACCCGCCCCACGCCGGAACGCTACCATCCGAGCCCGCCGCCCCCGCCCCCCCCCCGAGCCGATCTCGGGGAGGTCTGGGCCGTCCCTCCCTTCCGCGGCGGACTCGGAGCACCACCAGCATGGCGTGGATCACCAAGCCCTCGGGCACCATGAAGATCGAGAAGCGGGCCGAGCCTTATCTCACCCCCGCGATCCGGGAGATGATCACCCGCGACTACCTCCCGCGCTTCGAGACCAAGCAGGGCGCCCTGCTGCCGACGCTCCACGCGGTCCAGGAAGAGCACGGCTGGCTGCCCCACCAGGCGCTGACCGAGATCGCCGAGTTCCTCGGGCTGAAGCCTGCGGACGTGAACGACACCGCGTCGTTCTACGAGGAGTACTGGGTCCGCAAGAAGGGCGAGAACGTGATCGCGGTGTGCCGGTCGATCGCGTGCGAGTTCTGCGACCACAAGGCCGTCACGGACGCCTGCCGCTCCAAACTGGGCATCGAGGTGGGCGAGACCACCGACGACGGGAAGTTCACGCTCATCGAGATCGAGTGCCTGGGGTCCTGCGGCACGGCCCCGGTCGCGCTGATGAACCACACCTTGCACGAGAACCTGGACGGCGCGAAGATGACCGCGCTGATCGAGGAAGCCTCCAAGCGGCCGGCGGGTCACGGGCATCACTGACCGGGTTCGGCGCCTCCGCCGCGACCCGGGCGCACGCCGGGGCCGCCCCCGCCTCGGCCGCGACGTGTGATGCCTCGAGTGTCGCCGTGAGTTGGCCCCGGGCTCGGGCTCTGGGCCCGGATGGACAACCTTTCGACCCATGACCCAACCCCGCCCGGACATCGACCGCGAGCTGCCCGCCCTCCGCGCCCTGCGCCACGACCTGCACCGGCACCCCGAGCCGATGTTCGAGGAGAGGCGCACCGCCGGCGTGGTCGCCCGTGAACTCAGGGGTCTGGGCATCGAGGCTGTTGTCGGCGTCGGCGCCGAGAAAGCGGAGGACTCGGCCCAGCGCCGCGGCACGGGCGTGGTCGCGCTGCTCCCCGCCACCGCCGAGCCCGACCGCGCCCCCACCGTCGCCCTCCGCGCCGACATGGACGCCCTGCCCATTCTCGAGAGCACGGGGCGCGACTACGCCTCGGCGACGCCCGGGCTCATGCACGCCTGCGGGCACGACGGGCACACGACCATCCTGCTGGGCGCCGCCCGGGTTCTGGCCCGGGCGCCGAACCGCCCCAACAACGTGGTGTTCCTCTTCCAACCCGCCGAGGAGGGCGGCGCGGGGGCCGAGAAACTGGTCCGCGACGGGGCGCTCGACGGCCGGCTTCTGGGCAGGAGGGTCGACGCCGTCTTCGGCCTGCACGGGTGGCCCGATCAGCCGCTGGGCACGGTGGCGATCCGGCCCGGGCCGATGCTCGCCGCCACCGACGACTACGTCGTGACGGTCCGGGGCAGGGGCGGGCACGCCGCCCAGCCGCACCTGTGCGTCGACCCGATCCTGGTGACGGCGCACGTCATCGTCGCGTTGCAGACCATCGCCTCGCGCCGCGTCAGCCCGTTTGAGCCGGTGGTGCTCACCGTGGGCTCGGTGCACGCGGGCTCGGCGAACAACATCATCCCCGACAGCGCCGAGTTCATCGGGACGCTGCGCACGCTCTCGCCCGAGGCGCGGACGCTGGGCGAGGCGGAGTTCAAGCGGATCGTCGCGGGCGTCGCCGCCGCCCACGGCGCGGAGGCCGACATCCGCTGGCACCGCGGCTACCCGGTGACGCGGAACGACGAGCGGGCCGCCGAGTCGGTGCGGCGCGTCGCGCTGCGCGAACTGGGAGAGCCGAGGGTGCTGCGCCGCGAGCACCCGACGATGGGGGGCGAGGACTTCGCCTACTACTCGCAGACCGTCCCGAGCGCGTTTTT
>CAZDYM010000158.1:0-242 GCA_964509325.1 uncultured Phycisphaeraceae bacterium | reverse complement strand
GCGTCGTACCCGGGGCTGCACACGCCGGAGTTTGATTTCAACGATGACGCGCTGGAGCCGGGCGTCCGGATGATGGTGGGGCTCGCGCTGGATGAACAGGCCGCGCCGCGCTGAGCGTGCGGCCGCCGGCCCGTGCTCGATGCGTCTGTTCAGGCCGAGAGCGACAGCGGGGCGCGCTCCCCCGGTGTGCCCGGCGCGCCGCCCGGAGCGAAGCTCGGCGTGAGCGCCCGCGCCCCCCCGGA
>CAZDYM010000157.1:0-6369 GCA_964509325.1 uncultured Phycisphaeraceae bacterium | reverse complement strand
CCGCCACCGGCGCCGACGCCTGCCACGAGGAGCACACCGTCCTCATCACCAGCACCGGCGCCGAGGTCCTTTCGGTCCCTTGATCGCCGCCCCGTCGCCTCCTCCGCACGCAACCGACCCGCCCGCTCGTCGGCCTCCCGCCCTGCGACCGCCGGCACGACCGCCACGCGGATCGCGCCCGCAACAACCCGAGCCGCAGCCAACCCGCCGCGCGGAACACGCCGACGCCTCGGAACGGGTATCATCGCCTCTCTGGCACTGGAATCCGTGCTCCGCTGCCGGATCGTGCCGCACGTGACCGCCGGCGCGCCGAGGGTCGGTGTCCGCCCGCCGCGCACCTGTCCCCCATCCAACCGCCCCCCCCAAGTCCCCCCTCAAGTCCCCCCCCAAGCCACCCGAGTCCCCCACCGAATGCCCAAACAGGAAGACAAGTTCACCATGGACGCGGAGGTGCTCGACGCCCTCCCCAACGCCATGTTCCGCGTCAAACTCCCCAACCAGGTCGAAGTGCTCGCGTACGTCTCCGGCAAGATGCGCCAGAACTACATCCGCATCCTCCCCGGCGACAAGGTCACCGTCGAGATCAGCCCCTACGACCTCTCCAAAGCCCGCATCACCTACCGCCACTGATCGGCTGCGGCCCGAACCCGTCGTCACGCCCTCCCGGCGGGGCACAGCACCGTTCGGGCTACGAGTTCTGGTTCCCGAGGGGCCGAGGTTCCGGGGGGCGGGACCCAGCAGGTCTTCGCCGACGCCCGGACCCTGACACCAAATCATCGATAGGAACTTGTTCGGTTTCGGCAAGGGTGCGATTCGCCGCCGCCCAGTTGCATTCGCAAACCCGACCCGATACACTCGTCGATCCGCCCCGGACCGAAGGCTCGCCCTTCGCACCCTGGGTGTGGAACCCGTTGATGGCCCCGGAACGTCCGGTCCGGCCCGCTCAGGTGGAAGCGGGCCGTGTTCGTCATCCACGGCTCACGGAAGGTTCACCAACGTTGACCAAGCAAGGGCCGGTTGAAGGGCCCAGTGGGATGACTGTCATGAAGGTTCGCTCCAGCATCAAACCGATCTGCGGCTCGTGCAAGGTGGTCCGCCGCAAGGGCAAGGTCCGCGTCATCTGCAAGTCCGACCCCAAGCACAAGCAAGTCCAAGGCTGATCACGCCGGCGCCGCTGCCCCGGCGGCGTCCGCCCGCACCTGTCCCCGCTCGACCGCGTTCGTCGCCAGCCAAGCCCCGAGAGATCGTGCCGTCGAACGGCGCAACACCCTCTCGCTGAAACCCTCGGAGTTCTCCATGCCCCGCATCGTCGGCATCGATATCCCGGACAAGAAGCCCATCCGCTACTCGCTGCGGTACATCCACGGCATCGGCCCCACCAACGCCGACGTCATCCTCAACCGCTGCGGCATCGAGCCCATGAAGCGCGCCAACGAACTCTCCGAGTCCGAGGTCGCCTCCATCGCCGCCCTCATCGACGCCGAGTACCTCGTCGAGGGCGCCCTGCGCCGACAGGTCAGCCAGAACGTGCAGCGCCTCAAGGACATCCGCTCGTACCGCGGCGACCGCCACCGCAAGGGCCTCCCCGTCCGCGGGCAGCGCACCCGCTCCAACGCCCGCACCCGCAAGGGCAAGAAGAAGACCGTCGCCGGCAAGAAGGGCGTGAAGGGCTAAGGCGAGAGGGCGCTCGGCACTGGGCACAAGGCGCCCGTGAAAGGCCGCACCCGTCATTCATCACACCTTCCCGACTCCCCACTCCCCACACCCGATTCCCGGGCTCTTCACCCCCCACCCATGTCTAAGAAAACCAAGAAGATCCGCAAGAACGTCGTCCGTGGCATCGCCCACGTCCGCGCTTCTTTCAACAACACCATCGTCACCATCACCGACGTCAACGGCGAAACCCTCTGCTGGGACTCCGCCGGCACCATGGGCTTCAAGGGCGCCCGCAAGAGCACCCCGTTCGCCGCCACCCGCGCCGGCGAGAACTCCGGCTCCAAGGCCCGCAAACTCGGCGTCGTCGAACTCGAAGTCCGCGTCCGCGGCGCCGGCTCGGGCCGCGAGTCCGCCATCAACGGCCTCACCGCCTCCGGCCTCAAGGTCACCGCCATCGAGGACCACACCCCCATCCCGCACAACGGCTGCCGCCCCCGCAAGCGCCGGCGCGTCTGATCCCCGCTCGCCCGGGCCGCCGCCTCAACCGCCCCAACCGCCCCCTCCCCTCCCGTTTTCTCCTCCCCCCCGCGGCGCCCCTGCTCGCACGCCCGGCGCGAGTTCACCAACATCAAACCCGAGGGCCGGCGCCGAGCGGCGCACCGCCCCGGGATCAAAGCCCCGGAGACGGCCCACCGCCCGCACGCGGGACGCCGCTCCCCGGTCCACCGGGCTCAACCCCGCTGGATCGTTTCACCCGGATTCGCAAGCCCCGGACCACGGAACCCCGGGCACGACGCGGACAGAAGGGCCACCCCCACGCCCGGCGGCGCGGGGAAACGCCCGTGAACCGCACCGTCTTCGTCCGGGAGCGACCGGCAACCCCACGCTCCCCCTCGAACACCGCCGGAACGACAGGAGATCCCGATCATGCGAGTACGCTGGCGCGGCCTTGAGCTCCCCAACCGAGTGGTCCCCGACACCGACTTCAACACCGATGAGTTCGGGCGCTTCGTCGTGGAGCCGTTCGAACGCGGCTTCGGCACCACCATCGGCAACTCGCTCCGCCGCGTGCTGCTCTCCAGCCTCGAGGGCGCCGCCGTCAAGTCCATCAAGATCAAGGGCGCCGCCCACGAGTTCACCAGCCTCAAGGGCGTCATGGAGGACGTCACCGACATCGTCCTCAACGTCAAGAACCTGGTCGTCAAGATGGAGGGCGACGAGGACCGCACCATGCGCCTGGCCGCCACCGGCCCCGGCGAGGTCACCGCCGACCTCATCGAGGCCGACACCTCCATCACCGTCCTCAACAAGGAACTGGTGATCTGCACCCTCACCGAGCCCGTCGATTTCGAGATGGAACTCACCGTCGGCAAGGGCCGCGGCTACATCCCCGCCAGCGAGCAGTACAAGTCCAGCCGCGAGGCCGACGAGCAGCAGATCGGCGTCATCCCCGTCGACGCCATCTACTCCCCCGTCCAGCGCGTCCGCTACAAGGTCGAGGAGACCCGCGTCGGACAGAAGACCGACTACGACAAGCTCATCCTCGAAGTCTGGACCAACGGCACCACCACCCCCGACATGGCCATCGTCGAGGCCACCAAGATCCTCCGCAAGCACCTCAACGCCTTCGTCAACTACTTTGAGGCCGGCGCCGACCGAATCAGCGACGAGGCCGCCGCCGCCGCCAGCGTCGACGACGAACTCATCAAGAAACTCCACATGCCCGTCAGCGAGCTCGAACTCTCCGTCCGCGCCAGCAACTGCCTCGAGTCCGCCAAGATCGACACCGTCGCCCAACTCGTCTCCAAGACCGAGGCCGACCTCCTCAAGGTCCGCTCCTTCGGCAAAACCTCCCTCCGCGAGGTCAAGCGCAAACTCCAAGACCTCGGCCTGGCCCTGGGCATGCCCTTGCCCGAGGGCGTCAGCGTCTGAATCCCATCATCCCCCGATCCGCCCCCGGGCCGGTCAGAGGCCCTACACTCCTCCCCTCACTCTTCGTCCCGCCCCCCCGGCCCCCCCGGGACCCCCCGTCCCGGCCGATCGCCCCGGGTTGCCCCGGATTGTCCCGGAGATTCGTCATGCGTCACCGCAAAGCCTCGTACAAACTCGGCCGCACCACCGCCCACCGCCTCAGCACCCTCCGCAACCTCGCGTCGGGCGTGTTCGAGCACGGGCAGATCGTCACCACCCTGCCCCGCGCTAAGGCCGTCCAGCCGATGGTCGAGAAGATCATCACCATCGCCAAGTCCTCCATCGACCAGCCCGCCCGGCGCGTCGCCGCACGCCGACTGGTCGCGGCCAAGCTCGGCGGCAACAAGCCCGCCTTCACCTGGATGTACCTCGCCAAGAACGCCACCGACGCCGAGAAGGAGCAGGTCAACACCCTCCGCGGCCGAGCCCAGCAGTTCTTCGACATCCCCGACACCGGAACCGTCGAGCGCAACCGCTACGGCGACCTCCGCAAGAGCCCCCGCCTCGTCAAGCACATCTTCGATCACGTCGCCCCGCGCTTCGCCTCCCGCAAGGGCGGCTACACCCGCATCGTCAAACTCGCGAAGCGCCGCGTCGGTGACGCCGGCGAACTCTGCGTCCTCCAACTCGTCGGCGCCGAGGAAGGCCCGGAGATCGGCGGCAACCTCAGCACCCGCCGGCGCATCGCCGACAAGCGCACCGCCTTCGCCGCCAAACTCCGCAAGGAGTTCGAGAAGAAGGACTGAGCCCCCCGGCCCCCCGGCCCCCCGGCCCCCCGGCCCCCGGACCATCCGAGGCCCCCGGGGCCCACGCGCCACGTTCACCTGACGCGCCGCATTCCACGCCCCCTCTCCAAGCCCCGCGCCGCGGGGCTTTTTCGTGCGCCCGCGTTGATTCCCGGCTACCGCCACCGCCCCGGCGTGTTCACCGCCGGGCCGAGCATCTTCAAGTACTCGATCAGGGGCACCTCATACGCCCCGAAGCGCCGCGTCGCCGCCGTGGTCATCTGCGCGTCGAACAGCGTGAACCCGAGCCCCCGCAGACGCCGCACCAGCGCCACCAGGCAGACCTGCCCCGCGCCCGTCCCGTCGAAGGGGTCCCGCGACCCGTCCGCCCGTCGCGGCTTTGGCAGGTGGAACATCGATTCCCCGAAGAACGCCGCCCCGATGCACACCCCGTAGACGCCGCCCACCAGCCTGGACTCGCGCACGCCCGCGTCGTTGTACCCCGTCGCCCACGCCTCCACGCTGTGCGCGTGCCCGTGCTCGTGCAGCAGGGCGTACCAACGCACGATCGTCTCGTTGATCCACGTCCCCGGCTCGGCGCTGCCGTCGCGGTCCTCCGTGCTCGGCGCCCGCGGCCCAGCGCACGCCCGCACCACCCGCTCGAACGCCGTGTCCACCCGGAGTTCGAACCGCCCTTGACGGATCATCTTCTCCACCGTCCGCGGCACGTGGAACCGCCGCGCCGCGCCCGCGTCCTCCTCCAGCGGCACGATCCCCCGCGAGTCCGGTCGGTAGAACCGCACCTCGTCCGAGCCCTGCTCGCCCATCGGGAACAGCCCCTGGCGGTACGCGCCCAGCAGCCCCGCCACGATCTGGCGGTCGGTGAACGCCGCCTCGCCCGCGTGCCCGCCGGCGCCGCTCATGGCCTCTCGACGCCCTCGAGCATCAGGTGCAGCAGCACCTGGTGCGCCTCCTGGATGTGCTCCGTCGCCTCCGACGCCACGACCAGCGCCAGGTCGCACAACCCCGCCGCGGGCCCGCCGCCCTTGCCCAGCAGCCCGATGGTCGTCACCCGCCGCACCCGCGCTTCGCGCAGCGCCGCGAGGATGTTCGGGCTGTTCCCGCTGGTCGAGAACGCCACGAGCACGTCCCCCTCCTGGCCGAACGCCTCCACCTGCCTCGAGAACACCGCCTCGTACCCGAAATCGTTGGCGATGCACGTCAGGGCTGTGGGATCGGCGTTCAGGCACAGCGCCGGGAACGGCGCGCGGACCGTCCGGTACCTCCCCACCAGTTCCTCCGCCAGGTGCAGCGCCTCCGCCGCCGAGCCCCCGTTCCCGCACGTCAGCACCTTCCCCCCGTTCCGCACGCACACCCGCACGCTGGCGCACGCCGCGACGATCAGTTCGCTCATCCCCTTGAGCGACGCGATCACCCCCGACGCCTGCTCGATCTTCTGAACGATCTCTTCCGGTTTCAGCGGCATGGTGGTGCTGGTCTGGATCGGCCCCGCGCCGCGACGCTCTCGCCCGGCGGCTCCCTGGCAAAACCCAAGTGTACGCGCACCCAGCCCCGCGCGACGCCCCTGCATCGACCGCGCCGCGCCCGACGAATCACCCCGTCCCGTGACACACGCCCCCCGACCGGCGTACCATCTCGGCCCGATTTTTCGCAACCCCCGCGCCCCGGCGCGCCGGGCGACTTCGGGAGCGTAGCTCAGTCGGTAGAGCAACGGCCTTTTAAGCCGCAGGTCCTGGGTTCGAGTCCCAGCGCTCCCACTTCTCTCCGTCTCGCGGCCCGCACCGCGCTCCAAACCGCGGGCCCCCGCTTCGGCTTCCTCGGTTCGCCATGGAGGGTTCGGTCATCGATCTGGTTGTCGTGCATTCGGTGTGGGTGGCTGGGGGGGGAAACGCCAGCGGGGTGAACGCCGGCAACCCCGCCGCGGCACAGGGCGCCCGCGGGCCCGGGCTGTGCCTGTGGGGTGAGTTCGCCCGCGACGCCGCCCCGGCCGACGGCG
>CAZDYM010000156.1:0-6380 GCA_964509325.1 uncultured Phycisphaeraceae bacterium | reverse complement strand
GGCGGCGGGGGCCGATCGGGGGGCCCGCGCCGGCGCGGCGTCGTCGCTGGTCGCCTCGCTCGTGAACCTGCTGATCCTCGGCGCGCTGCTGGCGGAGGCCCCCGCCGGCTCCGGGGACCAGGCGCTGCGGCCCAACTGGGCCGCGCTGCTGGCGGGCTACTTCGGGTTCGCGCTGGTGCTGGGCGCGGCGGGCGGGTACGTCGGGTCGAAACTCGCGCGGCACGAGACGCCGGAAGATTCGCCCGAGGTCTGGCTGCCACGGTTTTCCAAAGTGGCTTTGCTGGCGGCGCTCCCGGTCATCTTTTCGGGCGGCCTGGTCACCAGCGCCGGGGCCGGCCTGGCGGTCCCGGACTGGCCGAACTCCTTCGGCTCCAGCATGTTCCTGTTCCCGCTCTCGCGGATGACCGGCGGGATCTACTACGAGCACGCGCACCGGCTGTTCGGCTCGCTCATCGGGCTGACGACGCTCACGCTGCTGGTGTTCACGCTGGTGGTGGACCGGCGCGGGTGGGCCAAGGCGCTCGTGGCGGGGGTGTTCGCGCTGGTGTGCGCGCAGGGGATTCTGGGCGGGCTTGGGGTGACGGCGGCGAGCGCGCACGCCCCCACCACCGCCGACGCGGTCGCGGCGCTGCCGAGCCCCGCCGACGTTCCGGCGGACTACGCGACGCGGACCGACACCGGGGCCAGCCGGTCGATGCGGATGGTCCACGGCGTGCTCGGGCAGGTCACCTTCGGGATGCTCTGCGCGGTGGCCGCGGCCCTCTCGACAACGTGGAAGCGGCGCCCCGAGGAAGGGCCCGGGGGCGGCGCCGACGGGGAGGTCGGAACGGACACGCCCTTGCGGTTCTTCACCTCGGCGCTGGTGGTCACGATGGTGGTGCAGCTCGCGCTGGGGGCGGCGGCGCGGCACTTCCAGCACACCCACGCGGTGTACTCGCACGTGGGGTTCGCGGTGTTCGCGTTCATCGCCGCGGCGCTGGCGTCGTTCCGGGCCCTGCGGCACCGGCAGCACCGCCCGATGCGTGTTCTGGGCAACGGGGTGATGCACGCGACGCTGCTGCAGTTCGCGCTGGGTCTGGCGGCGCTCTTCCTGGTGCTGCCTTACGACGGGGGGGCGCGGGAGGGCGCCGCCCTGCTGCTGGCGACGCTGCACCAGTTCAACGGGGCGGCGCTGATCGGGGCCTCGTTCGCGCTGTGGGCGTGGACGCGGCGGTTCACCGCGTCGCGTGCCTGATCGCCGCCTCGGCCAGCAGTTCCACCGGGTCGAACACCGGGAGCGGCGAATCCTCGACGGACAGGAGCAGCGAGGCTTCCGACGAGGCGAAGATCACCGCGTCGCACCCGCGGTCGCCCAGCCCCCGGATGGCGCTGAGCACGCGCTGGCGGGACTCCTTGCGCACCCGCCCGAAGATCGCTTCCTTGAAGATGATGCGGTCGATGTCCTCGGCCTCCTGGGGCTGGGGCACCAGGAGGTGCATCCCCTTGAGGCCCAGCAGCGTCTGGTAGGTCGAGCCGAAGGTGACGTACTTGGTCCCGATGAGGCCCACCTTCTGGCACCCGTTGGCCGAGACCGCGTCGGCCACCAACTGGATCATGTTGAGCCACGGGATCGGCGAACGCGCCTCGGCCAGGTGCAGCGCGTGGTGGGCCACGTTGTCCGGCAGCACGCAGAAATCCGCCCCCGCCTCGGCCAGCACCCGCGAGGAATCCGCCAGCATCTGCCCGAAGGTCACCCAGTCACCCCTCTCGAGCGCCTCGAGGTACGTCGAGAACGGGCGGTTGTGCATCGTGATGAGCGGGCGCTTCGAGGCGTCGGGCATCTCGGACGCACGGCGCCCGATCAGTCGGTAGCAGAACGACGACCCCTCCGGACTCACGGCGACAATCCCGATGTGCTTCGGCAAGACGCGATTTCCAGAGAGGGACCGTTCGATCCGGCCACCCGGTCACCCCGGCCGAACCTCCCGGCGGGGGCCGGCGCGTCAGCATGGTAGGGCGATCCGGCCCGGCCGCGGCCGACCGGATCTCTCTACGCTTGTTCGGACCCGCGGCCGCCCCGCCCCGCTTCGGCCCTGCTGCCCATGAGCGATCCGTTCGACATTCTCCGGGTCCCGGCGGACTTCGACCTTGATCACGCCGCGCTGCAGCGCGCCTGGCTGAGGCGTTCCCTGGAACTCCACCCGGACCGCGGGTCGAGCGGGCCCGTCAAGCGTCGCGACGACGAGCGCAATAGGCCGCCGGCGACAGTGGCCTTCTCGTTGATCGTGACGGACAAGACCGATGAGCAAGCGGAGCAAGAGCCGGAGGACGAGCCCGAGGAACCGCTGGCCGAGCTCGCCGCGGTGAACCGGGCCAGGGCCGTTCTGGCGGACCCGATGCAGCGCGCCGAAGCGCTGCTGACCCGTCTGGGCGGGGCTTCAAAGGAAGCCGACAAGTCTCTCCCCGAGGGGTTCCTGATGGAGATGCTGGAAGTCCGCGAGCAGGTCGAGGAGGCGGCCCGGTCGAACGACCCCGGCGAGATCGGCAAGTGGGAGAAGTGGGCCGAGGAGCGGCGCCGCGAATCAGTTGCGAGCGTGCGGGCGCTGTTCAAGGCTCATTCCAACGGCGACCCGGCGGCCCTCGGCGACATCCGGCGCGAGATCAACGCCTGGCGCTACATCGAGCGGCTGATTGAACAGCTCCCGTCGGAGTGACGTGTCGCGGGCTGCGGCGGGCTGCGGCGGGTTGCGGCGGGTGCCGGGGGGACATTCGACCGGCCCGCTCCGCGTGCCGTCACCGGCGGTCGCGCGGGGCGCCGATCCTGGCGAGCAGGTCGTCGGCGCCCGGTGTGGGGACCAGCCGCGGGACGCGCAAGCCCCCGTCGTACCGGAGGACGAAGGTCTCGACGCGGTCGTCGAACGACGCCACGATCTCGACGCTCTTGCGGTCGCGGGATTGCTTCACCGCGTCCAACAGGCGCGCCGGCGCGTAGACCCACCCGTTGACGGCGAGCAGCTTGCTGGTGTGGTGCATGCCCGCCTTGTCGGCGGGGGACCCGGGGATGATGGTCACGACCGTGCCGTCCTTGCCGATCACCAGCCCCAGGCTGGTGCGGAGGTTGAGCGACTCCGACTCCTTGTCGCGCGCTTTCTGCAGGTCGGTGGGCTCGTCGGCGAAGAACAGCGTGAAGCCCGCCTTCTCCAGCAGCCAGGAGAGGTCGAGGTCCTTCACCGGTCGTTCCAGGCGTTCGCGGATGAGCGCGTCCCAGTCGGGGCCGTCGTGGACCGCCCTGAGCCCGGCCACGACGTCGGCGCGGTTGTACGTGGCCACCGCCCCGACGGGCTTGGCGGGCACGTCGAAGAACGCGCGGCAGAAGTCGTCGAGGCTC
The DNA here is from genome assembly GCA_964509325.1 of uncultured Phycisphaeraceae bacterium. Lineage (GTDB taxonomy): Bacteria > Planctomycetota > Phycisphaerae > Phycisphaerales > UBA1924 > JAFLCM01. The sequence goes on along the minus strand of CAZDYM010000156.1, from coordinate 3,013 downwards.
TTCGCGCCGGCGGTGCCCTGGCGGATCAGCAGGTCGGCCTCGAGCCAGAACAGCGCGGCCTCGGAGTAATAGTCCTGGCCGCGGCGCATCTCGAACCACGAGACGCCGCGCTGGCGGAGGAAGCGGGCCGAGCGGGCGGTGTCCTCGACGCTCCGCCACAGTCGCCCGGTGCGTTGCTGCATGACGACGCACAGTTCGAGGATCTCCTGCTGGAACTCCTCGGGGGTGAGCATGCCGCTGCGTGCCCCGAGCACGGTTTCGTAGTACGCCGTGAGGCCCTCGTACACCCACAGCAGTTCGGTGCGGGCGGGCGTGGTGAAGTCGCCGGTGATGAGCCCCTCGGGGGCGCGGAGCTTGCCGCACCACACGTGGAAGTACTCGTGCGGCAGCACCAGCAGCCCGGCGCCGCCGGCGCGCCACTGGTCTTTCTTCACCGAGCTGATGTCGTCCGCGTCGACGCCCACGAAGGTCGATTCGGCGTGCTCCAGCCCGAAGCCCATCCCCTCCTCCGCCACCACCAGGAACCGGTAGACCTGCCTGGGGTACCTCCCGAAGATCGCGACCGACTCGCGGACCAGGCGCTCCATCTGCTCGACGAGCAGCGCGGGGACCTCGGTGTGCTTCGCCTCGCTCGCGACGACGTGGAAGGTGTGGGGCCGCACGTCCGGCGGGACCTTCAGGTCCACCGTCGAGAGGTGCTCGCCCATGATCATCGGGGAATCGATGAGTTCCGGCAGGGCCGGGCGGGCCAAGAGGATTGTGGCGGCGCCCCGCTGGAGGTCTTGCGTCTTGTGGGGCAGGGCCCAGGCGGTCTTCCAGCCCTTGGGCAGCGTGAGCTGCACGCCGACGGTGAGTTCCTGCGCGTCGACGTGGGCCGGGTAGAGCAGGAGGGTGTTGAGGTTGATGGCGCCGAAGTTCGGTCTGCCGTAGCTGTCGCTGGAGCGTGAGTTGACGGAGGGCTGCGAGGCGATGTAATCGGCGCGGACCTCGACCCGCTCGCATCCCGGCGGGAGTTCGACGGTGATGCGGTCCACCTGGGTCGGGTCGCGGTCCCAGTGCAGGACGTTGGCGTCGGCGTCGCGGACGACGATGTTGACGAGGTTCTCGATGGGCCCGCTGGGGTTGTGGTTGCCGGGGGTCCAGACGCAGTATCGGAGTTCCAGCGGCCCGGTCGGCGGCCTGGCCTTCAGGTCGATCCACTGCACCGTTTTGATGAGGTTGCGGGGCAGGCCGGTCGCGTCGACCTCCAGAGACATGACGGGCTCGGGGCCGGAGCCCGCGCGGGCCGGGGCCCACGCGGCGAGAACCGCCGCCAGACCGAGCACCCATCCCGCGATCCGCACCAGGTTGCCGTTCACGCGCATCCTCCGAACAGGGCCGACATCATCAGGGGAATCACTTGGACGTTCCGCGGCGCCAAGGTACGCTCAGCGGCGGGACATGTCAGCCGATCCAGGCCGCGGAGCGCGGCACGGTGATACCCGCCCGCCCGATCCACGGACGCACCCATGAGGACAATCAGCCTGACCAAACGCATCAACGCCGACCCGAGGACGGTGTTCGACATCTCCACCGACGTGCCGAACTTTTCGAAGGTGGTGCCCGCTGTCAAGCGAATCGAGGTGCTGACCCCGGGCCCCGTCGGCAAGGGGACGCGCTTCCGCGAGACCCGGGTGATGTTCGGCAAGGAGGCCACCGAGACCCTCGAGTTCACCGAGTTCAACCCGCCCGGGGGCTACACGATCGGCTGCACGTCCTGCGGCGTGGAGTACCGGTTCAGATTCAACATCCGCGGGGACGCGGGCGCGACCGATCTCACGATGACGATGGACTGCCGGCCCGTTTCGCTGCTCGCCAGGGTGCTCAGCCCCTTGACGGGCGCGATGATGAAGGGCGCGATGACCAAAGCGCTCGATTCGGACCTTGAGTCCATCAAGAAGGCGGCGGAAGCGCGCTGACGCCCGGGCCGGCCCTCGACCCGGAGCCAGGGGTTCCCCGGACCGGCCCGCCCCTACCCCGGCGGTTGGACCGGCCCCACGCCCAACTCGATCATCCGACCCACCCGCAGCATGGCCGCTTCCTCGAACGCGGGGCAGATCACCTGCACGCCGACGGGCAGCCTCGTCCCGTTCTCTTCGGCGAAGCCGGCGGGCACGTTCATGGCGCAGATGCCCGCGAGGTTCACCGGCACCGTGTAGATGTCCTCCAGGTACATCTCCATGGGGTCGGTGGTCTTTTCGCCGAACCGGAACGCGGGCGTCGGGGCGGTGGGCATCAGCACGGCGTGGACGCCTTCGTTCGCGTGCTCGGCTTTGCGCTGACCCCCGCGCTCGCTCCCGGGCTGAAGGCCGAAGACTCGGTCGAAGTCGTCCTTGATCAAGCGGCGGGCCTTCAGGGCCGTGAGGTAATACGCGTCGTAGTAGCCGCTGCTGAGGGTGTACGTCCCGAGCATGATCCGGCGGCGGACTTCGGCGCCGAAGCCCTCGGCGCGGCTCTTGGCGTACAGGTCGAACAGCGTGTCCGAAGGGCCGAGGTCGGCGCGCCGACCGTAGCGGACGCCGTCAAAGCGGGCCAGGTTGCTCGAGGCTTCGGCCAGGGCGACGATGTAGTACGCGGCGATCCCGTGCTCCAGCCGCGGCAGATCAATCTCCACCACCTCCGCGCCGGCGTCGGCGAGCGCCCGCTCGGCGCGGTTCAGCGCCGCGTTCACCGCGGGGTGGTTGGCGTGGCTGCGGGCCTGACGCGGCACGCCCACGCGCAGACGAGGGATCGGCGTCTCCAGGTTCGAGAGCAGGTCGGGCACGGTCGCCTCGCTGCTGGTGGAGTCCAGCGGGTCGAACCCGCAGATGACGCTCAGCATCACCGCGGCGTCGGGCACGCTGGTGGTGAGCGGGCCGATCTGATCGAGGCTCGATGCGTACGCGACAAGCCCCCAGCGCGAGACGCGCCCGTACGTCGGCTTGACGCCCACGAGGCCGCAGAACGACGCCGGCTGTCGCACGGACCCGCCCGT
>CAZDYM010000155.1:0-6386 GCA_964509325.1 uncultured Phycisphaeraceae bacterium | reverse complement strand
GCCGCTCCGCTCGGGGAGCGGCGTCCCGCGGGTGCCCGGACGCGCCCGTCGCATCGGCGCCGCCGAACCCCCGGCGTGCAACGACCCTCGTCAGGGCGCGCATGCCTTGAACGGCGGCTTCGAGCATCGCGGCGAGGCCGAGCATGAACACCCACGCCGGCAGCCGCTCGCCGGCCATCCACCGGGCCCACGCGCCGCCCCCGATCACCCCCAGCGTCGCGCCCAGCGCGACCAGGCCGAACACCCGCAGCGAGCGCTCACGCGGCCAGACGTCGGCCATGAGCGCCCAGAACGCGCTGACGCACGTCAGATTGAACACGCTCGCCCACACATAGAACGCGTAGCCCACCATGTACCGCTGCGGCTCGGGCACAAGGGACTTCGCCAGCGCGAACAGCAGGAGGTTCACGGCGAAGAAGCGGTAGACGATCACCGGAACCCGCCGGCGGCGCCGCCTCGTCTCGGCGTCGTCCGCGCCCTCCCCGCCGCGGGCCAGCCTCTTCATCCCCCACGCGATCATGGGGCTGACCGCCAGCGAGACGAGCACGGTCGCGGTGATCAGCCACGGGACTTGATCGAACCCCCGCTCGACCCCCATCGCGTCCCGCAGCGGGCGCATCATCCCCCAGCCCAGGAAGAAGCAGGCGACCGAGGCGGTTCCGAGCAGCACCACGCCTGCCTCGCCGGGGCGGAGGCCCAGTGCCGCGAGGACGCGATGACGCAGCGAGGGTGGCGCGGATGGGGTGTCGGGCATGCGGGGGGCAGGGGACGGGCGTGGTACCGACCGATCGCCCGCGGGCTGCATACGCGACGCCGGAGCGGCGATCGTCCTCGGACGAGCTTCCGGGGTGCCCTACACCACAACGCCCAGCCCCGTCAACGCCCGTCGCACCTGCGCCGCGGTGTCCCCGTCATGATCGATCTGGAACGCCCGCCAGCCCAGACCACGGGCCGCGGCGACATTCTCCGCCAAGTCATCGAAGAAGACGATCTCCGATCCCGGGACACCGAACAGGCGCTCCGCCTTGCGGTAGATCTCAACGCCGGGCTTCGAGCAGCCCAGCAGTTGCGACGCGCCCTTGATCTCCAGCGCGCCGACCGAGGCGGACCGCCAGCCCGAGCCCCCGGGCAGGCCGAGCATGCCGGCCCAGTGGGCGTGGTTGGTGTTGCTCAGGCAGGCGCTGGTGATGCCGGGGGCGCGGTTCAGGCCCTCGATGACCGCGTCGATGCCCGCGTAGTCCTCGATGATCCACGCCTGATGGACGCGCCGGACCTCCTCTTCCGTGTGCTGCCCGCCGGTGGCCTCCGCGAGGCCGCGGAAGAACGCGTCGCACCCGCAGCGGCCGGTCTGATACGCCTCGACGAGTTCGCGCCGTCGAGCCGCGAGGTCCGCCCTCCCGAACACCGCCGCGTCGGGCGCGGGCACCCCGGCGCGGGCGCACGCCTCGGACCAGCCCCGGCAGATGCGCACCACCACCCCGCCGAGGTCGAAGCAAACCACCCTTACCCGGTTCGTCGCGGCGTCCGCCCCGCTCATGGGTTCTCTCCCCGCGCCCGGGCCCGCTCCCGCCGCGAGAGCTCACGCACGCTCTCGGTGAGCGATTCGGCGAGCCTGCGCTCGAACACCTCGTCCCGCGCATGCCCCGCCCGCACCCGCACCTCGAAGGGCTGGTCGGTCCGCTTGGCGATCAGTTCGCCCGTCTGCTCGGGCAGGCCCTCCCACGTCACCCGAACCCAGATCGACCGGTCCCGCATCGTGATGAGCCGGTACACGCGCTGGCCGGGCCCTCGCGCGGTGGCAGGTTCGGGCGTGTCCACCTGCTCGACCAGACCAAGTTCGCAGTGCTTCATCGCGACGCTCATCGCGGAATCCAGATTCCGGAGCATGCCCGTGACGAGCGTGCGGGTGCTGCCACCGTCTTCCCACGCGCCATCGGGCGGGGGCTCGCTGAGGGCCGACGCCCTGCCACCGGTCATCGAAAAGCCCACCCCGACCATCCCCACCGCCTGACCCGCCGCCCCGCCGCCGCCCTCGGATCGACAACCGAGGGGCGCAGAAACGGCGCACCCGAGCAGGAAGATTCCGAACAAACACCAAATATTCTTCTTGCGGGGATCGCGTTGCCGCCCTGCGGTCGATCTAGAATCCGAAGCCGCGAGGGTTGTCGGCAGGGCAAGGCTGCACCCCTCCCGCCCCTCCCGTCCCCCCCGCTGCTTTCGCGTTAAGCGCGGGGCGTAGCCCGCGGGGACGAGCCCATCTGGAGCGATACTGGCTTTGGAGATCACCATCCGAGTTCCGGCCTCCGTTGAGCGCGTGCCCGTATACGGCGCGGGCGAGCGGAACCTCAAGATGATCCGCGAAGCCCTCGGCGTCAACATCGCGGCCCGTGATGACCTCGTCAGGGTGCGCGGCGAGGTGGACGCCGTGGACGCCGCCCGAAGGGTCATGGAGAGGTTGATCGAAGCGACGGAGAAGGGCGCGAGCCTGTCCCGGCGCGAGGTGGTGGACGTGATCGCGCAGGCGGGCTGGGAAGCGTCACGCGACCGTCAGCACGCGGCCCACGAGGGCGAGGCGGGCGGCTCCCGCCGAGAGGTCGCGCCCCTGACAGCCCGCGAACGGATCGCCGAGGCTCGGGAGGAGCGTCCTGAGTGGGACGTCGCGGTGCCGTGGTCGGACAAGCTCAACGTGTTCGCCAACGGGAAGCGGATCGAGGCCAAGAGCGCCAACCAGCAGGCCTATTTGGACGCCATCCAGACCCATGACCTGGTTTTCGGGATCGGTCCGGCGGGCACTGGGAAGACCTACCTCGCCGTCGCCTGCGCCATTCACCTGCTGCGGCTGGGCAAGGTGAAGCGGGCCGTGCTCGCGCGACCGGCGGTCGAAGCGGGCGAGAAGCTCGGCTATCTGCCCGGGGACCAGTTCGCCAAGGTGAACCCGTACCTGCGCCCGCTGTGGGACGCGCTGGGCGACATGCTGGACCACGCGACCATCAAGCGGTTCATGACGACCGACGTGATCGAGGTGGTGCCGCTGGCCTTCATGCGCGGGCGGACGATCAACGACGCGTTCATCATCCTGGACGAGGCCCAGAACACCACACGCGGCCAGATGCACATGTTCCTGACCCGCATGGGGCAGCGTTCGAAGATGGTGGTCACGGGCGACCCGACGCAGGTCGACCTGCCCGACCCGCGCGAGAGCGGGCTGATCGACGCGGCCCGGCGCCTGAAACGCGCCCAGGGCGTCGCCTTCGCCAGCCTCGACCGGGTCGACGTGATCCGGCACCCGATCGTGCAGCGGGTGATCGAGTGTTACGGCGACGAGGAGCCCGGTGGCACGCCGGCCCGGCGAGCCGACGGTTCCGGGGCCTCCTCCCGAAGGAAACAGGGCAAGTCCGACGGCCCGGAGAGCCGCGGCACCAAGAGCGATGGCTGAAAAGACCGGGCCCATCTCCCGCCGGGAATCGGTCGCGGCCAAGCTCCGGAAGCGCGGCGGGCGGCGCTGGCTCGTGCTCAAGGAGCCCATCGTGATGCGCGACCTGCTGGCCCACCCGGCGTTCCTGTCGGTGGCGGGGATCGCGGGCCTGTTCGTGCTGCTCACGGCGGCGATCGCCTGGACCGCGCGCGACGGGCTGACCATCGCCCCGGGCCGCATCGCGGACCACACCCGCGTCGTGCGCGTCGAGTTCAGCGACATCGACGAGGACCAGACCCGCGCCCAACGCGACCTGAAGCGCACCCTCGCGCCGCGCGTCTACCGCGCCGACGAGAAGCTGCTCGAGGAGGTCGAGAACTCGATCCGCGGCTTGCCGGCGCTGCTGGTCGGCGTGGGGAGCATCGAGAAGGTGGACGAGACAGTGGCCCGCGCGTTCCGCCTCACGCCGGAGCGCTTCGACGCCATAAAGACCCAGACCAGCGAGGGCCAGCCGAGCCAGACGTGGCTGGCGCGGACGGACATCCTGATGACGCTGCTGCGTCGAACGGCGCTGATCTCCCAGGCCGAGTACCAGGCGGCGCTGCGGGACGGGACCGAGCGGCTGGAACTGAGGGCGGGGAGCGCGGGGACCTCCAGGGGCGCGGGCGGGGCGGGCGGCGTCGGTGAACCCGGGTTCGAGAGCGTGGGGAAGTTCGAGGCGATGAGCGTCGGCTCCGCCGAGGCCGACATGCGGGCCAAGGTGCGGAAAAAGTACGAGAGCATCGTGCGGGAAGCGGGGTTCAACGAGGCGGGCCGGGAGATCGGGACGATGATCGCGGACCGGCTCGAGGAGATCGAGCGGCCGCTGTTCGTCTTCGACCAGTCGGGAACGGAAGAGCGCCGCGCCGAGGCCGCCCAGAGCGTGGCGCCGGTGCGCGTGACCCACCGGGTGGGTGAAGTGATCTACCAGCGCGGCGAGCGGATCGGCGCGGAGGCGTTCGCGCTGGCGCATCGCGAGCAGCGCCAGTACCGCGAGCGGCTGGACGCCGCGAGCGCGCTGCTGAGCGGGGCGGGCCTGCTCGGGGTGTCGGTGCTGCTGGCGGGCGCGCTGGGGGGCTACATCGGGGTGTTCTACCGCCCGCTGGCGACCAGCCCCTGGCGGCTGGCGGCGCTGGCGGGGCTGATCTGCGCGACCTTCGCGCTGGCGACCCACGGGACGCTGGCGTACCCCGCGGTGCTGTGGTTCACCAGCGTGGCCCCGACCATCCTGCTGGCGCTGATCTGCGTCATCGCGTACGACCGGCGCCTGGTGCTCGCGGTGGCCGGTTCGCAGGCCCTGCTGGTGGCGCTGGCCATCGACCTGCCGGTCTCCCAGGTGATCGCGACGATGGTCGGCGTCGGGGCGGTGGCGTGGCAGTTCAACGACCTTCGGCACCGGTCCGACGTGGTGAGGGGCGGCCTGGTGGTCGGCGCGGCGCTGGGCGTCAGCGTGCTGGTCGCGTCGCTGCTCGAGAGGCCGCTGGTCGCCGGGGTGTGGCAGGAGATGCTCCGCGACGCGGCGTGGGGCACCGGCGCGGGGTTCCTCCCCGCGGTGCTCACGCTGGCGCTGCTGCCCACCATCGAGCGGGTGTTCGACGTCACCACCGGCATGACCCTCAGCGAGCTGCGCGACCCCAAGCACCCGCTGCTGAGGCAGCTGCAGACCCGCGCCCCCGGCACCTACAACCACTGCCAGACGGTGGCGGTGCTGGCCGAGAGCGCCGCCGAGGCCATCGGCGCCGACGGGCTGCATGTCTACGTCGGCGCCCTTTACCACGACATCGGGAAGATGAACAAGCCCGAGTACTTCGTGGAGAACCAGCAGGGCGGCGTCTCGCGCCACAGCCGCCTCTCGCCCGCGATGAGCCTTCTGGTCATTGTCGGGCATGTGAAGGACGGCGTCGAGCTCGCCCGCGAGTACCGCCTGCCCAGGAGCCTGCACCACTACATCGAGAGCCACCACGGGACGACGCTGGTGGAGTACTTCTTCGACGCGGCCCGCCGCCAGGCCGAGGACGACGACCGCGCCGAGCCGAGCGAGCTCGAGTACCGCTACCCGGGCCCCAAGCCGCGGACGCGCGAGGCCGCGATCCTGATGCTGTGCGACGCCGTCGAGAGCGCCACCCGCGCCATGCCCGAGCCGACCCCGGCCCGCATCAGCACGCTGGTGCACTCGATGGCCGCCAAGCGCCTCGCCGACGGGCAGTTCGACGAGTGCGACCTGAACCTCCGCGAGATCAGCCGCATCGAGGCCGCCGTTGTCAAGAGCCTGTGCTCGCTGTACCACTCCCGCATCGCCTACCCGCGCGGCGAGGAGGAGATTGTCAGCGATGCGCGGCGCGTGGCCATCGAACGCTCGGCGTGATGTGGGACCGGGCCCCGCCACGGCCCCCCAGGACGGCGGGGCGCCGGCAGCCGGCCCGCGCTCGCTTACATTGGATGAATGTCCATCGGCGGACCATCGCCCGGCGATGACGCGGCGTTCGAACCCGGAGCGGTCACGTGGCGCGAACGGCGCGCCCTCTTCGTTCTCGCCCTCGTCGCCGCGGGGCTGCTCATCGGTCGATCCGACCTTCTGACGGGCTTGCCGGCGTGGGGAGCGATGGCGACGGCCGCCGCCCTGGGCGTCGGCTCGGTCTTTCTCCGCGGCGGGTGGTGCAAGGCCCTCCTGGGTGTGGCGGTCGTGGCGGTCTCCCTCGGTTGGTTCCGGGCCCGCTGCGACGAATCGCCTCACGGCTCGCTCGCGGTGCTGCTGCGGGAGGAACCCGCGCTGATCCGCGTGGAGGGGGTCGCGCTGGAGACCCCCGTGTTCGACCCGCCGGAGTCCGATCCGCTCGACCCCGACGCCCCGCGCTCGGCCTCGCCGTGGCGCTTCGAGCTGCGGGCCGAGGCGCTGGTCGACGGCGCCGGCGCGCGGACGCCGACCTCGGGC
>CAZDYM010000154.1:0-6414 GCA_964509325.1 uncultured Phycisphaeraceae bacterium | reverse complement strand
GCGCGCGCCGCCGCCGCGCGCTCGGCAGCCTGCTGCTTCGCGGCGGCAAGCTGGGCGGGATCGAGGATGGGCACATGCGGCGGTCGCAATGACTGGCGGACGATGAAGGCGATCGTCTCCGCCAGCAGCCGCTTCTGGTCCCGCCCGCGGTTGATCTTCGGGGAACGGTGGCGGGCCTTGACGAAGGCCGCGACATCCTCCGCCGTCGCCACGGCGTCGTCGAGCAGATCGGTCTCGGGAACCCGGTCCACGAAACCGCGCTCGCGCAGCCAGGCGAAGAATTTGGGGGGATCCACGAGGCTCAGGCTGCGGGTCAGATGCTCGCGCGGGTCGCCGAGAAAGACGATGTCGTCGTACACGTGCAGCCCGCCACACTTTCCGGCGAAAGTGTGTTCGCCGAGCGGCGAGCCTGGGCGACGATTGAGCACCGCGATCTGGGCTTTCACCGGAGGCATGATGTCGAAGAGGTGCATCGCGCTCCCCTCCGAAAAGATGATGCGCTCGGCGTGCATGTAGGCGTTGACCTGATCTGGCAGCGGGTGCTGCTCCGGTTTGAAGGAGAGGTAGCCGAGGCGCTCGAGCTGTTCGGCGATCCAGCTCTCTCCGAAGCAGCGGCCGCTGTTCTGGTCGAGGTGTCCACGCAGCACTGCGAGATTCTTGGGGAAGCGCGGCGCCTCCGCGGCCAGGTGCGCGAGCCGGCGTTGCAGGAAAGCGGTGTATGCGGGGGCGGACGGGACGCGCAGTTGCTTGCCGGCCTCTCCCACCACGAGGCGCTCGATGCGGGCGGGCCCCTCCAGCACCCTCCAGTCGGAAATGCCGAGCAGGCTCATGACCGCGCCCAGGAAGCGCGGAGGTTCGACGCCTTCAGTGGCGGTGAAGGCGACCGGAAGCCCCTGGAACTCGGGAAGCTCCGTGACCCAGAGGCGATGGACGAACTCCGCCATCACATGCCCGAAGGATTCCCAGATCGGCCCGGCGTAGATGAAGGTTCCGCGGATGAGAGGGGCGTCCGCCGGAACCGGCTCGGGCGGAACATGGGCGTTGTTCACGCGCCCGGCGCTGCAGTTCCACACCCAGGGCGGGCTGTCGGGCGGGAAGGCCAGTGCGGATCGCAGAGGAAGCTTGCGCCGGCCTATGACCCCCGCCGCGTTCCGCGTGATCCCGATGTTCTCGAAGCTCACGATGCGCCCGGCGAAGGGCTCCACAAGAGAGGTCAATGGGTCTGCTCCTGTTCGTTCCGAGCGTCGTTCGCACCGTCAGATGGATTGTTCCCTCCGGCGGGAGCCGCTCCGGCGGCCGGCACCGCGCGCACCGTCACCAGCAGGCGCGGCAGCCGCCGGGCCAGGAACTCGGTCTCCGCGGCGTTGAGCTCCGCCAGCAGCGCCTTCGCCTCCTCGAATCCGGGCTGCTCGCGCGCCGGGATGGCGGGAGGGGCGTCGAGCTTCTCGGCGGTGTTCGCGCGCGGCATGCGCGCCGGCCGCGGCAGGCCGCTGACCGCGGCCACGGCGTCGAACAGCGCCTCCAGAGCGTCCTGCCTGCCCAGGATGAAGTTCTCTTCGGCAAGAACCTGTTCGATGCGCTCGACGTCATCCGTGCCGAAGAGCTGAAGGAGCTGCGCGTTCCGCGCGTAATGCCGCACGAAGTCTCCGCCCTCTCGCACGGCTTCGAGGAGGGTTCGCCCCGAAAGCTCGGCATGGAGCGGGTGGGTGGGCTGGCGACGGACGAAATCATAGAGCGAGACGATGCGGGCGACCGCGTCGCGCAGCACGCCCACGAAGATGATTCGCCGCCCCGAGGCGCGCGCCGCCTGCACGAGGGGATGGCCGATGTCGAAATGGCCGCCCACCATCAGGTAACGGTCGAAGAAGCCCGGTTCCTGCCAGGCGGCGGTGGAACCGCGTCGCGGATGGTGCTGCTCGTGGACGTACATGAAGTAGAAGTCGCCGGTCATCCAGCGGAACATCTGCCGCGCGCTGGTGCCGGCCGTCTTGGGCACATGCAGGAACACGAAGAGCGGCAGGGCACGCAGCGGCAGGCCAGAGGGCATCCGCCCCTCCATGGCGCGCTTCCATGCCGGCGCCGCCGCGGGCTGGGGGCGATGAGCGTCGGCCTCAGCCGCCATTGTCGGTTCCTCGTCCTCGGATCACGGTTCGGTGCCACGGGGCGGCTCGCGTCAGCCCGTTCGCGCGCTTCCGCATGCCGCCACCCGGCTGGGGAGGCTAGCAGCCCCGGATGGGGTGGGAAACCCGCGAGGTTGCAGCCGGCACACCTTGCCCATCGCTTGCGCATCTGCCTCATCAATGGATGCACATACTTGAAACGCCGCGATCTTTCACGGGAACGGCACTTGACCGCCATGGGCCGCCTGTCTAACCCACGCGGGCGGGCGGATTTTTCCGTTTGCAAAGAGCTGGGGGCATCATGTTCAGCTGCGACAACACACTGGACGTTATGGACTGGCCCGCTGTGGGAGTCGTCCTCAAAGGCTTTTCCAATGTCGAGGACAACTTCGTCTGGCAGACCGGCCGTTTCGGCGAGGTCACCTTCGACTTCCAGGACAGTTCGAAGGGTCGCGCAGGTAACATTGACTTGATGCTGGATTTGGACGTGTTCAAGCACGGCGAAAGCCACCCGGGGCAGAACGTCTTCGTGTACCTCAACGGGCTGCGCGTCGGTTCCTTCTACGTGACCTATCGGCGCACCGTGATTTGCAACGTGCCGGCGAGTCTCCTGCGGGCGAAAGGCAATGTGCTCACCCTCGACACGCCGGATTCCATTTCTCCGCGCGAGGTCGGCGTGGATGACGGACGCGTGCTGGGCGTGCAACTCTTCTCCATGCAGTTCCGGCGCGACGCCTGACGCGGGCGGGCTCGCCCTGAGGCGCTCTTGTTCCTGAGCGCGGACCGAGATAGCCTTCCATGCCACGGCGGTCTTTGAGTGGACCGCGCCAAAGTGCTGCGGCAGCCAGAATGGCGCCCTGACGGAAAGCCGAGGGTTCGCAGGGCATGAGAGGCCACATCGACAGCCTCACCACGACAGACTTCATCGAAGGCTGGGCCTTCGATCCCACCCATCGGCTCCCCGCTCTCGAGGTCGCCATCGTAACGGCGGATGGCATCCGCGCGGCGCACGGCTTCGCCCACCTCTTCCGTGCGGATCTTGCGGACATCGAGTTCGGATTGGGCTGGTGCGCCTTTCGCTTGCGGCTCGCCATGCGGGCCTCCACCCTGCGCGAGCAGCGGCTGGAACTGCGCGCGCTGCCAGGTGGGGAACTTCTCCACGCGGGTGAGAGCTGGCCCATTCGCGAAGACGTCGACCGCACCTATACCCGGGTGGAGCAGGCGGTGGAGGAGGATCCGACCCGTCTCGGCACGATCGCCCAGTTGCGCGGCTGCCAGTCGCTCTTTGCCCAGTTCGTGAAACAGCGCGGCGTGTCGGAGTTTGTCCGGGCTGCCTATGCCTATGTGCTCGGCCGGGCGGCCGATCCCGATGGGCTGCAGGCCTATGCGCGGATGCTCCGCAGCGGCGCCATCACCCCCTTCGGCCTGCTGAACGTCCTCTCCGAAAGCGAAGAGTTCCAGGGGCGCGCCCGCCTTCTCGCGCCACCCTCCTCCCCCGGCTTCCTGTTTCGATGCTGATGGAGTTCTGCCCAAAGGGCCTTGTGGTCTCGCTGCCGGGCTCGGCGATGCTGCGACTGCAGACACCGGGCACCCTGTTCAGCGTGCACGATCTGGACGCGCTCGTCCTGCCGCCCGACCTGCGGGTGGCGACGCGACTGGTCGCGGAGGCGGCGACGGCCGCAGGACGCCCGCTGCGCTTCATCGCGAGGCCGGAGATGTACACCCACGGCGCGCTGAGCGAGGGGCTGCACGCGCAACTGGGCGGCATCGCCGATCATCTCGCGCTGTCGGACGGGCACAGTTGCCGCTTGCTTCCGGGCCTGCGCAACCATCTCTTCTTTTATCGCCGCACCCGGCCCGAGGCGGTGGATGCCTTGCGGGCCCTCGTTGCGCGTTCGCCCGAGATCTTCTGCCAGCTCGAGACCCAGGTGAACGGCGCGCTCGGCTTCCGGAAGGACGGCCGCTGGTGGCGCCCGCGGTTGAGCGTCGCGCGGTTTTCCGTAACTCCGCGCTTCCATCAGGCGCGCGCTCTTCCCTTCTTCATGCATCCCTCCAACCCCGAGCGTGCCGCGCGTCTGTCCCTTCAGGCGGCGGAAACGGAGGGCGCCGCGGGGGAGCCTGACGGGTCGCCGTTTCCGAGCGCGTCCTGGCTGCATGTGCCGCTTTCCGCCGCGGTTCTTGCCGATGCGCCCTTCATGCGCTGGCTGGCGGAGCGACTGCTCGCGGCCATCCTGCGCGACGAGCAGCAGATCCTTCTCGAACTGCCGCCCTCTTCGGGCGATGACGAGGAGGTATGCGGGCTGATCGTCGCGGCGCTGCGCGCGCTGGCCGCGACAGGAGTGACCTTCCCGCGCGTGATGACGCGGCTCATGGGCTGGTCGACCGCCGCGCCACCGGCGGAGGCCATGGCGGGCGCGCGGTTGTTGCTGCACCCAGGCGTGGATTTCTGGCGCATCGGCGAGGATATCTGGCGCGCGCTCGCCGAGGTGCAGGTGGTGCAGGAGGGACCGGCGGGCGCGCCCTTCACGGCGATGCTGCGCAGCTGGCTGGGGGACCTCGCGCCGCTGCGCCCGCTGCGCCCGCAGCCGCCCCCGCACCATGTCAAGGTGGCGAGCGTGGTCTGACCCATGACGCTGCCGCACCCGCTGACGATAGACGTGAGCCCGCTGCTGGAGGACCAGTGGACGGGCATCCCCCAGTTCACCCGCCGTCTCGTCGAGTCACTGGCCGGGACGGGCGAGGTGGACCTCGCCTTCTCCATCGGCCCCACCCGAATCCCGACGGAACGGCTCTGGGCGGCAATCCGGGCAGGCTCCGGCACGGCGCTGCGCACGGAGTTCGAATTCGGACTGATGGAGAACCTCTCGCCGGTCGAGCGTCGCCGGGCGCTGCTCTTTCCTTCGGTCAAGACCTGCTTCGGCGTGGCCGAGGGCGAAGCCAGCGTGGTGCACGACATCAGCACCCTGGTCATGCCCGAGACGCACACCGAGGCGAATGTGCGCTACCATCTCGATCCGCTGCGCGAGCAGCTTCTGACCGACGAAGTGGTGTTCTGCGCGTCCGAGGCCACGCGAGCAGCACTGGTCACGGCCCATCCCTCGGCGGCGTCCAAGGCGCGGGTGCTCTACCAGTATGCGGATTGGCCGGCGGAGTTCGAGCTCAACGATCGCAACGCGCCGCGCCTTGCCCTCGGGCGTTACGCGGCGGTGATCGGCACCATCGAGCCGCGCAAGAACCTGGGGCTGCTGATCCGCGCACTCTCCCACCCTATCCTGAGGGCAAGCCGCCTCAACTTCGTGGTGATCGGCAAGCGCGGCTGGAACATCGACGAGGCCCTGGCCGGGCTCGAGCCCGCACAGCATGCCCGGCTCAAGTTCACGGGCTTCGTCTCGGAATTCATGAAGTATCGTTTTCTTCGTTCCGCCGAGTTTCTTGTCTTCCCGTCGATCTACGAGGGCTTCGGCATCCCGGCCGTCGAAGCGATGCTGCTAGGCAAGCCCGTTCTGGCTTCCTGGACTTCCTCCTTCCCGGAGGTGATCGGAGAGGCCGGGGTCTATTTCGACCCGCTTTCGGTGGACAGCTTTGCCGCGGCTCTGGAGGAGATCTCGCACCCTGATCGGCTGGCGGAACTCCGCCCGAAGGCGCTGGCCCAGGCATCGCGGTTCAATCCGGCACGCATGGCGGCGCCCGTGATCGAGTGGTTGAAGGGGCGCTGAGCGCCGAGGCCGCCCGGCGCCGTGACGCCCCCCGGCCCCGCTTATCCTTTCGCCGCGCTCAAGGCCGCACGCTCGGCCATCACCTTCTCGAGTTCCGCCTTCGCCTCGGCCGGGCGCAGACGCAGGTAGAGCCGACGCTGCCGCAGCGCCCGCGCCTCCGGCGATGAACGCTCCGCCACCGCCTGCAGTTTGGCGAGCACCTCCTTGTTCTCGGCGCGAAGCGCGGAGATCTCGGCGCGCAGCACCTTCTGACGCTCCAGCAGATACTGCGCGCGCTGGCGCTGCTCGGTATCCGCCGTTGTCGTTTCTTTTCCGGCCGTGGATTTCGCCATGGTCGCACTCCTCTGCTTCTGAGCGAACGCTGCTCGCGACGATGTCAAACCGCCGTGACCATTCTCGGCGGGAAACGCCACCACGCCGCGCGCCTCATGACGTGGTCAGTATAGGCGGCAGCGCGCAAAAGCAAGGAGAAAGCGCGAGTTGACTTTGAAATTCACAATTGAACTCAATCGCTTGCAAAGCAACACGCCCGCCGGCCACGCCTCTCGCCTCACACCCGCGCATGCCCGAAGCCCTGC
>CAZDYM010000153.1:1777-6449 GCA_964509325.1 uncultured Phycisphaeraceae bacterium | reverse complement strand
CTATTTGCCAAGCCTCAACGAATGGATGATAAGCCTTGGCGTGATAGCGATGGGGATCCTAGCGTTCATCGCGGCCGTGCGAATCCTTCCTTTGGACAAGGCGGCGCATGACGGGCCATGACTCCGACAGGACGGGGATCTACGAGATGGAACGCACGCGCAGAGAATTCTTGGCCGGTTCCATGGCGGCCGCGGGCGGGGTCGGCGGCCGACGCACGCGGGCCCAGTTTCAGGCAGGCCGAGCCGTGTCCGGGGCGCCCACTTCCGGTCGATGTGCGTGCAAGACGTGCGTTCGAACGGCGGAGCGGAGCAGACGCCAACCCCTCTGCCGCGCGTTGAATGAGGACCGCCGGCGCGACGGACGCTTGCGAGTGGTCTGGTGAGGACATTATGGGACATTGAACGGGCAGTCGACGGCTCCGAACGCGGGCGTCGGCGCTCCCGAGGTGCGCGGCGCGGCGTGGGCGCGGTGCGGATGGCCCGCGTCGAGGGCCGGTGGATTGTGAGATTCTCGCGGAAGGCCGCGGGTGGGATGGACATCGCGGCGTTTGGAAGGAAGAGTTCATGAAGAGGGTCTTCCGTCCGCCGCGCCGTGTCGCGTGGCTTGACGGTCGATCCGGGTCGCACTCCTGTAGGAGGGAGTTTCCATGTCGAATCGTCGTGCGCTGTCGGCGTTGGTGGTGTGTGTGTGGGCGGGGAGCGCCGGGGCGGGGCCGATCACCGCCATCCTTCAGGATTCCGGCGTCGGGGCCAACTCGTTCGCCGATCCGGGCGGGACGATCCGCTTTGACCGCTTCGACCGCCCCGTGAAGTCCGGCACCGGGGGCAAGTGGATCATGCTGGCTCGCAACACCGGCGCCGCCAGCGCCGACTCCATGTTCATCACCGGCGCGGGCTCGGCGTACAACCTGGTCGCCCTCGAAGGCACGACCGCGTTCGAGCCCGGGCGCACCTTTGAAACCTCGGACCGTTACGTCGACATCAACGAGAGCGGCGACTGGGTCGGGATCGGGAACCTGGTGGGCGGGGCGACCAACGACGACGAGGTCGTGTACCGCGGGAACTTCACGGGCAGCAGCCTTTCGATCGCCGCCAGGGAGGGGCAGACCTTCGCGGGCGACCTGATGGGCAGCGCCAACTACGGGCCGGGCATCACCGACGCGGGCGCGGTCTCGTTCGGCTATTCGATCGGGGCTTCCAGCACCGCCATCGGTTACTACACCGGCAACGGGGCCGCCCGCGTGCTGCGCGACGGCGACGCGGTCGCCGGCTCGGCCACCGCGTTCTCCACGGCGAACTTCTCCGGGCGCAACGCCTTCCAGACCACCTCCGACGGCTCGTCGTACGTGGTGATCGGCAACCTCGGCTCCTCCTCGGGCACGCAGGTGCTCGTCAAGGACGGCGCCATCGTCCTCCGCGCCGGCGACCTGTTCGGCGGCAGGACCGTCGCCCAGATCAACGGCGAGCAGAACATCCTGCAGGACAACGGCGACTGGCTCACCCGCGTCCGTTTCAGCGACGGCACCGGCGGGGCCGTCAAGAACGGCGCCCTGCTCGCCGCCAGCGGCGACCCGGTGGGCGGCTCGGTCGCCGGCGAGCGGTGGAGCGAACTGCCCTGGACCGCCTCGAGCGACACCACCTTCGCGATCGTCACGGGCGACACGGCGGGCAACGTCGTGCTGGGCGGCTTCACCGACAACCCCGACACCGCCCGCAACTTCGTGTGGACGTTCAACGGCGCCGAGTTCATGCGCACCGGCGATCAGCTCGACCTGACGGGCGACGGCGTCCTCGACGACGCCTTCCTGTGGACCGACAGCTTCGCGTCGGCATCGCCCGCGGCGCTGGGCGGTTTCCTGGCCGATGACGGGTGGTTCTATTCCAACGTGACGTGGCGTTCCGCGTCGGGTGCGGTGACGGGCGAAGCGTTCGTGCGGGTGCTGGTGCCCACGCCGGGCGGCGCCGGGCTGCTGGCCGCGGCAGGGATCGTGGGTCTGCGTCGGCGTCGGTGATCGTCAAGGGCAGGGCACGCCGAAGCGGGCCAGGAAGAACGTCAGGTCCAGGGTGTTCACGGTGCCGTCGTTGTTGAAGTCGGCGCACGGCGGGGTGACGGCGCCGCAGGTCTGGCCGAACTGCCCGAGGAAGCGCACCAGGTCGGCGGTGTCGCGCTGCGCGTCGTTGTTGAGGTCGCCGGGGCAGGCGGGGGGTGTGGCCGCGTTCAGGTTGGACACCGACGCGTAGGTTCCGAACGTGCCGCTCCAGGTGAAGTCGCTCAGAGGCGGCTCAAAGCCCGCGGGCTGCGGGGTGGTCGGCACCATGAACGACGCGTCGCCGGTGCCTTGCAGTTGGACCGCCAGTTGGTACGGCCCGGGCAGGATCGGTCCGGGAGGGGTCCACGAGGTTGAGGCCGGGGGGATGACGTCGAAGATGGGCGTCGGCCCGATCAGGTTGCCGACGCCGATGTCAAAGGCGGTGGCCGGATTGCCGGGGTTCTCGTAGGGCACGATGTCCCAGGTGAAGGTCGGGGTGGTGGAGATGGTGTCGCCGGCGGCGACGTTGGTGAAGGTCAGGGCGCGCATGTGGTCGTTCACCAGCGCGGTTGCGTCGAGGGTGAAGGTGTAGTCGTACTGAAGGCCGGTCGCGCCGTCGACGATCACGACGCGCCAGCCGGCGCTGCTCACGAGCGTGTCGCGGAGGTCCGCCACGCTGGAGAACACGACGCTCGAAGAGCCCTGGTTGGTTGAACCGATGAACTGCTCGGCTTCGTCCCGGACGCGCCCGAAGTTGTCGGGGTGCATCTCGTCGGTGAAGCCGCTGACCTGGATGCCCGGGAACAGGTGGTACCCGGGCGCGCCGCTGTCGGAGCGGATGACCAGAGCGTTGAAGTTGACTTGGACCGTCCATGAAGGGGGGTTGACGCCGCGTGCCAGCGCCGGCGCGGGGGCCACGGCCGCCGCCATCAACGCGGCACACCCCGCGGCCAGGACGGGGCGGCTCGGATGTCGGAGCCTCAGCGAAGGCGTCATCATTTCTCAGCACTCCCTTCCTCGGGCCCGCCCCGCACCGCGTCAGGACCGGGCGACAGACTCATGCAGACTACCCCGAGTCGGGTGTGATTCAAGGGTTGCGCACGTGAAGAAGCGCGAACGCCCTAGAAAAGCGCTCCGCCGAGGCCCCGTTCGGGGCGCGCATGGAAAGGGCCGCGCTGGGCGCGGCCCGTGGTGCTCCGCGGACATGTCAAACGTGACCCCGCGGCCCGCGACCTGACGTTCGGCCGCGCACCTTTCGCCGCGTCACGGGATCGCGCACGACGAGCCGAATCCCGCGAGGAAGAGGACCAGGTCCTGGGTGTTGACGATGCCGTCGCCGGTGCAGTCGCCGACGGTGAACGGGGTGACGACCGCGCCGAAGTTCCCGAGCAAGGCGGTGAGGTCGTTGGTGTTGACGACGGCGTTGGCGTCGAAGTCGGCCGGGCAGACGGGCGGGATGGGTCGGAAGACGAGTTGGCTGAAGTTCAGCGCGATCTCCTGCTGGAAAAAGAGCGTCCCGCTGAGGTCGTCGACGGCGCCGAAGTGGAGCACGAAATCCGCGCCGACCACCGGGGTGGGCGGGAGCAGGCCGAAGGGCGGGAAGGGCAGCCAGGTGCGCGGGTCTGGGCTCTGGTGGACGTGGACGTAGGTGCTGGTGCCGGGGCCGAAGTTGGGGGGCGAGGGCAGGTCGGCGACGAACAGGCCGCCGCCGCCGCCACCACCGGGACCGCCACCCGTGGTCGAGCGCTGGACGAACACCTGTCGGGCCCCGCTGTCGTGCAGGATGAAGTAGTGGACGTCATCGACGATGGTCGAGGGCGTCGCGCCCAGCATCGCGGCCCCGTCGATGCCCGGCGCGACGTTGTTCACGCAGGACTCGCACGCCGGCATCGCGTTGGTCGAGGAGGCGACGTTGTAGCAGCGGGTGTTCCACTCGGGGTGGTCATCGATGATGTGCCCGAAGTAGCCGAAGAACGTGTCGCACGAGATCGCGACGGATTGGCAGTGACGGACGCCGTTCGAGCCCGTCCAGCAGATCAGCGCCGCGTCGGCGCCGGCGGCCCCGACGCCCAGCAGCAATGCGGCGGCGGTGAAGGGTCCAAAGCCCCGGGGTCGAGGGGCACGAGTCGAGAACATGTGATGCCTTTCTCCCAGGTCCGACGGTTGACCCGATCGGACAGTTGCGATGCACACGCTGCGGGCAAGAGCCACTCCCGATCGGCGTGGAGTCGGGCGGGGCGTCCGGGCGTCTCGGCTCCGCGGGACGCCGGGCGTGTCCGAGAACAGTCCGTTTGGGGCGGCACAGATGCAAAGAAAAGGTGAAGAAAACTTCAACATCCGTTCATCCGGATGAACGGATATACTTTGGGCGTTGCGAGGGTTCCCGTGCCTCGCGGCGGACTGCGGGGCTCGGGCGGCAACGCGGGATCGTCCTCCGCGTGCCGATAGTCAGAACGTTCGAACGCGCGGCCCCGTGCGCTGCGCCCGGGCAGTTCCGCGACCTCGGACCGGCGCTCGGGGCTTGGACGATCGATCCCCTGCCCACCAAGCCCGCTCACCAATCTCGCCCCCCAAGCCCGCTCGCCAGCCCCCTCTCGCCGCCGACTTCGGACTTCCGACTTCCGCCCCCGACTTCCGCCCCC
>CAZDYM010000153.1:0-1677 GCA_964509325.1 uncultured Phycisphaeraceae bacterium | reverse complement strand
CCGACTTCCGCCCCCGACTTCCGCCCCCCCTGCTCCCATGCACATCAACGACATCTTCAACGCGCGATCGACGACGTTCTCGTTCGAGTTCTTCCCGCCCAAGACGGACGCCGCGGCGGAGGAGTTGTTCGTCGCCATCAGCGAGTTGCAGCCGCTGCAGCCGGCGTGGGTGAGCGTGACGTACGGCGCCGGCGGCGGGACGCGGGAGCGGACGCACGACCTGGTCGAGCGGATCAAGCACAAGACCGCGATCGAGGTGATGCCGCACCTGACGTGCATCAGCCACACGGAGGCAGAGATCCACGACATCCTGGAGCGCTACGCCAACGCGGGGGTGAGCAACATCCTGGCGCTGGCGGGCGACCCGCCGAGGAACGCCGCGGACTACGACCGCTCGCGTGATGCGTTCCGGTACGCCGCCCAGCTGGTGCGGTACCTGAAGAGGTTCAACACGACGTTCGCGGGTCAGGGGATCAAGGACCCACGCGGGTTCGGGATCGCGGTGGCGGCGTTCCCCGAGGGGCACCCGGGCTGCCCCAACCGACTGAAGGAGATGGACTATCTGAAGGCGAAGGTGGACGAGGGGGCCGACTGCATCGTGACCCAGTTGTTCTTCGACAACCGCGACTTCTTTGACTTTCGGGAGCGCTGCGAGTTGGCGGGGATCAAGGTGCCCATCATCGCGGGCGTCATGCCGGTTACCAGCGTCAGCGGCATGAAGGCGATGGCCGACCTGGCGGCGGGGGCGAGGTTCCCGGCCTCGCTGCTCCGGGCCGTGAACCGCTGCAACGGCAACGCCGAGGCCATCAAGCGCGTGGGGGTTCACTGGGCCACGGAGCAGTGCCGCGGGCTGCTGGACGGCAAAGTGCGCGGGATCCATCTCTACACGCTCAACAAGAGCCCGGCGACGCGGGAGATCTACGCGAACCTGGGGATCGAGCACTCGCTGGCGGTGTGAGGCAGCGGTTTGCCGACAACTCGGCGTTCGGACGGGTGAAGTCCAAGAACCGGAAGGGACCTTGATGCCCGATCTTGCGCCTTTTCGCTTGCAACCGCCTGAATGAGGGGTACGTTGAGAAGGGTGTAAGGAAGGTGCGGGCCTTGGCTGCGGGCTGTCTGGCCGGCGCGGGTGCTCGTGGAAGAGTGTCGCCGTCGGGCTTGCGCCGTGCGCGAAGTCCGGTTTCCATCCAGGAGAAACACGATCATGACGAATCGCATGTTCGCGGTCGCGGCCGCTTTGAGTGTTTGCGCGGGCTCGGCTTCCGCGGTCCAGATCACCTTTCTGCATCAGGGCTCCGGCTCGGGGACCATCAACGGCGTTCCCTTCGGGGGCGCCTCACCCGCGGCGTTCACCATTACCGCCGTCGGCGACACGGACAATCGGCAGACCTTCAGCGGGAACGACGGCTATTGGATCGACCACGCCTCGGCGTCGATCACCATTGACGGGGTCGGCACCTTCAACTTCGTCACCGCCACCCGCACATTCATCAACTCCTCCTCGGGCGTTCCCGGCTTCGCGCGGGCGGGTGAGGACGGCTTCGACCTGCTCGACGGGCCCTTCGGCGTTCCGGAGTTGCTCAATTGGGACATGACGACTTCGGTCGGCCCGTTCACGGGTCTCGGCTTCCTGGGTCAGTGGTCACTCCAGCCGGTCGTCACCTCCGGTGGGGTTCT
>CAZDYM010000152.1:4923-6481 GCA_964509325.1 uncultured Phycisphaeraceae bacterium | reverse complement strand
TCGCACGCCGGCGCCACCGATGCCGCGCGGGCCCGACGAGGGACGCGCCGCCAGGAGTGTGTGCTTCATCATGTCGTTCAACGATCTTCATCTCGCCGCCCCTCTGCTCGCCGCTCTGAAGGAACAGGGCTACTCCACGCCGACCCCGATCCAGGCTCAGGCCATCCCCGCCATCCTCGCGGGGCGCGACGTGCTGGGCTGCGCCCAGACCGGCACCGGCAAGACCGCCGCCTTCGCGCTCCCCGTCCTGCACAGGCTGCTCGCCACGCCCGCCGACAAGTCCCGTCGCGGCCCCGCGCTGCCCCGCGCGCTCATCCTCGCCCCGACGCGCGAACTCGCCGAGCAGATCGGTGAGTCCTTCGCCACCTACGGCAGGCACACCGGGCTGGTCCACACCTGCATCTACGGCGGGGTCTCGCAGTTCCACCAGGTCCGCGCCCTGCACCGCGGCGTCGACATCCTCGTCGCCACGCCGGGCCGCCTCGAGGACCTCATGCAGCAGCAGATCGTCACGCTGAAGGAAGTCCGCGTGCTCATCCTCGACGAAGCCGACCGCATGCTCGACATGGGCTTCATCCAGCCCATCCGGCGCATCGCCGCCGCCGTTCCCAGCACCCCGGAGAAGCCCCGCCACACCCTGCTGTTCTCCGCGACGATGCCCAAAGAGATCATGCACCTGGCCGATTCGCTGCTCAAGAACCCGGTGAAGGTCGCGGTCACCCCGGTCGCTTCCGCGGCCCCCCTCATCGCGCAGTCGCTCTACATGGTGCCCAAGGCCGACAAGCAGTCCCTGCTGCACCACCTGCTCAAGGAGGACGGCGTCCGCCGCGCCGTCGTGTTCACCAAGACCAAGTTCGGCGCCGACCGCGTCAGCAAACGGCTCCGCAAGTCGGGCATCCCCGCCGGCGAGATCCACGGGAACAAGGCCCAGAACCAGCGCACCCGCGCCCTCGACGCCTTCCGCGAAGGCCGCACCCACGTCCTCGTCGCCACCGACGTCGCCGCCCGCGGCCTGGATGTCGACGGCATCACCCACGTCTTCAACTTCGACCTGCCCATGGAGCCGGAGAGTTACGTCCACCGCATCGGCCGCACCGGCCGCGCCGGGGCCACCGGCATCGCCATCTCGTTCTGCGACAACAGCGAGCGCGGCCTGCTCAAGGACATCGAACGCCTCACCGGCACGAAGATCCCCGTCCTCCCCGTCCCCGCCGACATCGAGCAGGTCGACGGCACGCCCGAGCCCATCGAGAACCTCATCCGCCCCGGCGCGACCCCGCACGCCCCGCGCAAGCCGCTTAACCGGCAGGGCTCGAACAAACTCAACGCGCCCGCGCACCCCGCCCGCACCCACCCGCGAGCGGACGACCCCGCGAAGCCCCAGCGCACCCACAAGGACGCGGCGCCGCACCACCACCCCGTGAAGCCGCACCCGACCCGCGCCGATCGGACCGGGCACGCCGAACACGCTCCCGTGCCCCACCCCGCGCACCCCGGGCCCGCGCCGTCGAGCCGGGCGTCGCACGCCCCGGGCCCGCGCACCGATCCCGGCGGGGCC
>CAZDYM010000152.1:0-4795 GCA_964509325.1 uncultured Phycisphaeraceae bacterium | reverse complement strand
ACGTGACTCCCAAGGCGGACCTCCGCAGCCCCGGCAAGTTCGGCAAGCCCGGAACGCACGCGGAGCACCGCGACGCCCGCACCGGCGGCAAGTTCGCCCGCCCCGAGAAGCCGGCGCACCCGCTCAAGGGCGGGACCCACGCACCCCGGGCCGGCCACGCTCCGCGGCCCCTGCACGCCACCGCGGCGCCCGGCGCCGGGAAGCCCTCGTTCGGGAAGCCGGGCCGCCCCACCCCGCCGCAGAGCCGCGCCGGTCATGCTGAGGGGAACCGTTCATTCGGCGGCGGCCACGGTCAACCGCGAGCCAACACCAAGCGCTCGCGACCCTGGCGGTAGGCCGCGTCACCGCTGCAGCGACCCCCGCACCGCCGCCTCCAGCGCCTCGGGGCGTTCGTACGCCATCCCGAACAGCGAGTGGTTGAACGCCGCCAGCGGGCACTGCTCCTGGCGCACGAACCCCTTCTGCGGGATCTTGCCCAGACGGTGCATGTCCACCATCGCGCACACGCCCGCGGCGGTGGTCAGCTCGATCGCCGGCCACACCCGCCCGAACATCTCGGTGGCGCGCACCGCCCGCTTGAAGTTCACCTGCTCACGCCGCCCGTCCTTCATCCCGATGCAGTTGATGAACACCACCACCACGTCCTGCAGCGTCCGCGCGATCGCGTGGTCGAGCAGGTCGATCGCCAAGCGCCGGTCGAACACGCGCCCGTTCGGGAGCGGCTTGGCGTGCTCGACGCCCAGACGCAGGTCCTGCAGCAGGAACTTCATCAGGTCGCGGTGACCGGGGTAGCGGATCGTCTTGTAGGCGATATCGCTCTCGGCGCACACCCGCTTCTCCTCCACCAGCGTCTCGATGAGGCTGCCGACCCCGCCCGACGTGTAGAACGCCTCGTACTCCACGCCCTCGAACGAGAACCCCTCCAGCCCCTCCAGCGCCGGCAGCTTGATCATCGACCCGTCGAGCATCACGTTGCACGGCTCGCAGTACTCGTTCACCACCCCGGCCGTCGACCACGTCACGTTGTAGTGCAGCGCGTTGGTCGGGAACTGCGGCAAGGCCCCCACCCGCAGCGTCAACTCATGGATCTCCGAGAACTGACGCGCCACCTCGTACCCCGCGATCGCGATGTACCCCGGCGCCAGCCCGCACTGAGGCACCAGCGCGACGTTCGCCCTCCCGCCCGCCGCGATCTGCTTCACACGGTCCGTCGTCTCCACGTCCTCGGTCACGTCGAAGTAGTGCACGCCGAGTTCGTTCGCGTCATCGGCGATGCCCGCCACCAGGTCGAACGGCAGCATGCACACCACCGCGTACTTGCCCTTCAAGAGGCCCCGCACCGCGCCGCGGTCTGACGCGTCTACCCTCACGCTGTTGAACCTGAACCGCCCCACGAACTCGGAGCGGTGCTGCACCATCGTCTTCAGCCGGGCGATGTTCGTCTCGGCCTCGCGCAGATTGGCCTCCTCGCGGTCGGCCAGCGTGACGCTGTACGCACCCTCGCCGCAGGCCAGCAGCAGCTCCGCCACCGATTTTCCGACCTTGCCGCCGCCGAGAACCAGGACTTCGTGCATGACATTCTCCGAAAAGACGGGGGGTGTGGAGGCTCTGAAACCGCACGACAGGCGGGTCGTCCGCCCCGGTGCGGAGCGCCGGACCGACCGCCCAGTGATCGCGGGCCCCGCCGCGAGACTGGCGGGGACGCCCGCCTCGGGGCGGACGGTGTGCCGGCGCTCCGGGAGCCGAACTGGGGCCGAGATGATATCTCCGCCAGGCCCTACAATCCGGTCCAACTCGAAAGGAACACGCGATGAAGACCCTCACGAAGACTGCATGGCTCTCCCCGTGCCTCGCCCTTGCCGCTCTCTGCGGCTGCGCCTCGAACGGTGCCGACAACACGGCCTCGATGGGCGCTGTCTCCATGCCTGTCAAGGGCATGGCCTGCGAGAACTGCGCCAAGGACATCGAGAACGAACTGATGGAAGTCCCGGGCGTCAAGTCCGCCAAGGTCAGTTTCAAGAAGTCGATGGCGACCGTCGAACTCGACCCCGAGAAGCCCGCCACCCGCGAGCAGCTCGAAGCCGCCGTCGAGCACTGGCGCAAAGAGCACTTCGGCATGAAGGAAGACGCCCAGTGCCTCGACCCGGAGAACCGCGAGCGCATCAAGCAAGAGGCCGCCAAGAGCGGCAAGTGAGGCCCCGAGTGCCGCGCCGGCCATCGCGCGTGCCTTCTCGCGGCGGCCCAACTTCAACCCTCCGGGCAGATGAGAATCCCCCGCGTCCGTTCCGCCCACGGCCGCGCGGCACGCCCGCGGAACGGCGCCGGCCACACCCTCTCGGCGTCAGCCGACGAACCCACTCCGCGGCGTTCATCCCCCTTCCTGAGTCGGGTCGGGATCATTCCGTCTCTGAGGCGCGCGGGCTTGCACGCGCGGCCCGGCACCTATCATCCGACTCAATGCCCCCAGACCCCGCCTCGCTCATCATCGTCCACCACCCCGAGCCGGTGCTGCGCCGGCGTGCGACGCCCGTCGAGGCGGTCACGGACAACATCCGCGCCGTCGCCAGGCGCATGATCGAGCTGATGATCGAAGCCGAGGGCGTGGGTCTCGCCGCCCCGCAGGTCGGGCTTTCCTGGCGGCTGTTCGTGTGCCACGTCCCCCCCAACGAGGACCGCCCCCTCAACGCCGCGCCCATGAAGGCCACCCAGGCACCGCTGGTGTACATCAACCCGGTGCTCTCCGACGCTTCGCGGGACCTGATCCCCTACGAAGAAGGCTGCCTCAGCCTGCCCGAGATCAAGGGCGACGTCCGCCGCCCCTCGGAGGTCACCGTCACCGCGCTCGATCTCGAAGGCAAGCCCTTCACCCAGCGCGCCACCGGGCTGCTCGCGCGATGCTGGCAGCACGAGGTCGACCACCTCGACGGCATTCTCATCATCGACAAGATGTCGCAGGTCCACCGCATGCGCAACCGCCAGGCCATCCGGGCGCTCGAATCCGCCGGCCCGCGGCGCGCGGATGCCGCCGCCCCCGCGCCCGCGGCACGCTCCGGGAGGGCCCGCTGAGCGTGGACATCGTCTTCTTCGGCTCCGGTGAGTTCGGCCTCCCCACGCTGCAGGCGCTGGCGAAATCGCACACCGTCCGCTGCGTCGTCACCCAGCCCGACAAGCCCGCCGGACGCTCCCGAGTTCTCACCCCCACGCCCATCGGCGCCTGGGCCGCCGGCGCGCTGCCCGGCGTCCCCGTCCTCAAGCCCGACAACGTCAACGAGACCTCGGTCCTCCAGCAGGTCCGCGCCTTCCCCGCGCGCGCCTGGGTGGTCATCGCCTTCGGGCAGAAACTCTCCCGCCCGCTGCTCGAGGGCCGCTTCGCGGTCAACCTGCACGCCTCGCTGCTCCCGCGATGGCGCGGCGCCGCCCCCATCAACCACGCCGTGCTCGCCGGCGACGCCGAGACCGGCAACTCCGTCATCACCCTCGCCGACCGCATGGACGCCGGCGAGGTCCTCGCCCAGTCACGCCGCGCCGTCACCCCGCTGCTCACCGCGGGAGACCTGCACGACCTTCTCGCGCGCGACGGCCCCGCCCTCATGCTCGACGTGCTGCGCCGCTTCGAAGCCGGCACGCTCGAACCCGCCGTCCAGGATGAGTCCCGGGTCACCCTCGCCGGCAAGCTCAGCCGCGAGGACTCCTGGGTCGATTTCTCGGACGAGGCCGAGGTGTGCCGGCGCCGCATCCACGCCCTGACGCCGTGGCCCGGCGTCGCCGTCACGCTCAACGCCGTCGAACTGAAACTCCTCAGAGCCCACGCCGAAACAGACAACCGGGGCAACCCCGCCCTCCACAGCAACCTCGGCGCACTCCCCGGCGAACTGCTCGACCGCGACGCGGGCCTGATCGCCTGCGGCGACGGCACCATGCTCCGCCTCCTCGAAGTCCAGCCCGCCGGCAAACGCCCGATGTCCTGGCACGCCTTCGCGATGGGTCACCCCGTGCAACCAGGGGACCGCCTGCTGTGCAACTGACCTTCACCAAACTCTGGGACGCGCTCACGCGCCGGCGCGAACCGCCGCCCGCGGCGCCATCGTCGCGTGCACGCAGGCAACGGACCCCGGGCCTCGGCGAGGGGCCCCCGGCTTCCATCCCGGCGTCACCCACCCCACGCCGCGAGCCCGCCCCCGGCATGGCCGCAAAGTACGACGCCATGACGCGCGAACTCCTCGCGCGCCACGGCGTCCGCGTCCGGAAGTGGCGCACCAGCATGAGCGGCGTCGCGTGGTGCGTCCGATACCGCGACGGCCGAGTCGTCAAACTCATCGAGGCCCCCAGGCCCGTCGGCCCCATGTCCGCCGCCGTCTTCTGCCACGAGATCGGCCACCACGCCATCGGCTTCGACGTCTACTCCCCTCGCTGCCTCGAGGAATACCACGCCTGGGCCTGGGCCCTCCGAGAGATGGAGCACCGCGGCCTGAACATCACCGACAAGGTGCGCGACCGCATGCACAAAAGCCTCGAGTACGCCGTGGCGAAGTCACTCCGCCGCGGCATCAAAGCCATCCCGACCGAACTCGCCCCGTACGTCGCCGGAGCGGCGAGATACCTCCGCTGAAGCCGCCCTCCCACGCCCCCCAAAGACCAT
The DNA here is from genome assembly GCA_964509325.1 of uncultured Phycisphaeraceae bacterium. Taxonomy (GTDB): domain Bacteria; phylum Planctomycetota; class Phycisphaerae; order Phycisphaerales; family UBA1924; genus JAFLCM01. The sequence goes on along the minus strand of CAZDYM010000152.1, from coordinate 156 downwards.
CAATCGCCCTTCCATTGCTCGTGCCCCCGCGCCTTCCTCGCCGCGGAGGCAGCCGGTCGCCACGCCCCGGCGCTGTGACCGAGCGCCTCCCCGGGACGACGCAGACCCCACCGCCCGCCGTGCCAGGGTGATCTCTCGCGACCGCCTCCCGCCCCG
>CAZDYM010000151.1:0-6502 GCA_964509325.1 uncultured Phycisphaeraceae bacterium | reverse complement strand
CGAGTTCCGCGCCGTCGGCTCGAGCCAGTCCATCGCCTTCCCCAACGTGGTGCTCAACACCATCGTCGCCGAGAGCCTGGACTACATCGCGGGTGAACTCGAGAAGCACGCCCCGTCCGGGGGCGGGTCGGAGGCCAAGCTCAAGGCCGCCGTCTCCGCCCTGCTGAAGGACATCATCAAGAAGCACAAGCGGGTCATCTTCAACGGCGACGGCTACACGAAGGAGTGGCACGAGGAGGCCGCGCGGCGCGGCCTGCCGAACTTCCGGAACACCGTCGACGCGCTGCCCGCGCTGAAGAGCAAGAAGGCCGTCGATCTTTTCAAGAAGTACGGCGTGTTCAGCAAGGTCGAGACCGAGTCCCGCTACCACATCTACCTGGAGCAGTACATCAAGCACGTGACGATCGAGGCCAACACCGCCGTGCAGATGGCGCGCACCGCCATCCTGCCCGCGGCGCTGCGCCACCAGACGGCGATCGCCGAGACGGTGGGCGCGACGCAGGCGGCCGGGGTCGATTGCGACGAGCTCCGCGAGGGCCTCGAAGAGTTCGGCGCCCTGGTCTCCAAGTTCCGCGCCGCGATCGCCTCGGTGGAGGAGAAAGCGGCCCACCACGCCAAGAGCCACGAGGCCCACGCGGCCCATCTGCGTGACGCGGTGCTGCCGGCGATGCTCGACCTGCGCGAGGCGGCGGACGAGCTCGAACGGCACATCGCGGACGACCTGTGGCCGCTGCCGACCTACCGAGAGATGTTGTTTATCAAGTGAACGAAGAAGGCACTGGGCATTGGGGACTGGCCGCTGGTGAAGGGCACCGGAGACCAGGCACCTGGCACCAGGAAGAGCCGTCATCATTCAACCACTTCACACCCTCTCATCCGATGAGAGGGTGTTTTCGATACATGCTGCTGCTTGGGCACTTGACCGCGTGACCACCTCCCCAGAGGCCCCTCCCTCGCGGTCGGGGTTCTGCTTGCCTTGCCGCTCCGTGCCTCCGTGCCTCTTGCCTTCCCCGTACACTTCGACCATGTCCGTCGCTCTGAACACCCGATCCGCCGTTCCGACGCCCTCGACGCCCGCCGAGGCGCGTGGCGTGCTCGTCGAGTCCTCCGCCTCCAAGGTTGTCCTGGCCTTCCCGGGCTCGGACTACCAACTCCACCTCGTCCCCGAGCGCCCCGTCACCACCACCCCGGGCAAGCGTGTCCTGGGCATCATCAAGGCGCAGGCCCGGCGTGTCGATGTCGTCCGCACCGGCGGCCAGTTCGTCGAGCCCGTCATGGGCCGGCCCCGCATCGTGCAGGGGCGCGTCGTGGAGGTGAACGCCTCCCCGAACGGCCCCGGCACCCTCACCGTGCTCGCTCCGATGCCGATTCTCCTGAAGCTCGGTGAACTTCAGCACGCCGGGCAGTTCAAGATCGGTGATCTGGTCAACACCCACACCCTTCCCGGCGCGACCTTCGCGCCCTTGGCGTGAGCCCGCCGGCGAAGCTGCTGCTGGTGCTGTGCGTCGCCGTCGGCGTCATCGGCGGCGTCGTGCTGGTCATCGTCGCCGCCGCCCGCGCCGCGGCCAGGAAGCGAGCCGAACTGATGGCCGCCGCCGATCGCCTGGGCCTGGCGTATCTTCCCAAGGGCGACAAGGCTTTCGTGAAAGCCTGGAGCGTCGTCAAGCCGCTCTCCAAGAGCGGGAGCGCCTCCCACGTGGTCTACGGCACGCTCCCTTCGGGCCTCATGCTCACCGCCTTCGAGCATCAGTACGCCGTCAGCACCGGCAAGAGCGTCCACGTCGTCACCCACGCCGTCTTCGCCGTCGAAACCCCGGACTGGCCCCAGGTCACTCTGCAGCGCCGCGGCATGGTCTCGAAGTGGTTTCTCGACCTGATCGGCAGAACCGAACCGGACGACGACCAGGACGCCGACGGGCCACCCGGCTTTGCGCGGAACTGGGCCGTCACCACCGAGGACGCGGCGTTCGCCGATCACCTGCTCTCCGCCCCGCTCCGCGCAGTGATCGACGGCGCCGAGAAGGCGCCGTGGTGGTGGTTCGCGGGTGGAAAGATGACCGTGCTGATCGGCAGCGCGCTGAGCCCGGACGTTCTGGATCGCGGCGTGGCCCTTGTCGAGGAGGCCGTGCACGCCCTCCCGGCGGACCTGCAGCAGGCGGTCCGATCTCCCATGACCGAACCGTCTCCCGAAGAGCCGGGTGACTGAGCGAACACCGCGCCCCGATGACCGGGCCCGGTCCTCCGCGCCTGACTCTCCACCGTGCCGCGAACGTGCCGCGAGCCCGGATCAGTTGACCGGTTCGGACACTTCGCCGCGGGCATCCCGCGTGCTGTGCCCGAGCGAGTCGTCCGATCCTCGTGACAGATGCGGCACGAGCGCGGGGGCCCCGAGCGGGCGCTGCTCGACGATGACATGGGGCGTCGCCGTCGGGGCGAGCCCACGGATCGGTCCGAACCGCGGCCTCAGCCGGTCGAGCCTGCTCTGGGCGTCGTCGGGCCCCCCGGTGGTTCTCTCGTTCGACACCATGACGTCCCCTTTCGCGAAGTCGCCGCTCCGGTCCATTCGGGCGGGAGCGGTTCCGTGCATGAGAAAGTGTACGAGACATCGACGGCGGCCTTCGCCTTGAGATAGGTGAAAATGGCGGCGCAACTTCCGTGCCAGAGCGAATGTGCCAAGTAAAGCGTTCTACTTCGCCCGGCGCGGCCATCTCTTCAGCGCCGATTCCCCGTCAGTCCGACAGTTCCGCATCCGCCCGACGCACCGCCTCGCAGAAAGCCGCGATGCGCTCAGGGTCTTTGACGGCACGCTCGCGCTCGACGCCGCTGCTCACGTCCACCGCCCACGGGCGGAACACCCGGATCGCTTCTCCCACATTGTCGGGCGTCAGCCCGCCCGCGATGATCAGCGGGTGCTCGCAGGCGTCCTTGACCGAGGCCAGCGCGGACCAGTCAAACGCAACCCCTTCACCGCCCGCGGAACCGTCCACCAGCACCGCGGCCAACTCTTCAACAAGGCTCCACTTCCGCAGTTCGTGCTCGATGGTCGCCGGGTCGAACTTCACCGCCTTGATGAGCGGCGGCATGCACGCCCGCACCACCGGCTCGGGCTCGTTGCCGTGGAGTTGCGTCATGTCGAACGGGCAACCCTGCCGGACCTGGTCCACCTGTTCGGGCTTGGGGTTGACGAACAGCCCAACGGTGTGAACGAAGGGGGGGAGCAGCGACATCACCTCCCACGCCCGCTCTGGCTCGATGTACCGCGGCGAACCCTTGAAGAACACAAACCCGAGCGCGTCCGCCCCGCATTCCGCGGCGACCAGCGCGCTCTCCTCGTCCGTGATGCCGCAGATCTTGACGCGGGTGCGTTGCATGGCGGGACGATAGCCCCCGACGAAGTGCTACAGTGTTGCATCAACCCGGAGCCCCCGATGCCGACCCACAGCCGATGCCGTCCGTTGCCTGTTCTCGCCGCCGCCGTGCTGTCCGCCTCACTGGCGGGCGGGGCCGTCGCCTCGGCCCACGACGAGGACGGCGCGCAGCACCACCACCACGGGGCCCACGGCCCGGTGGTCGAGGCGAAGGACTTTGACCACGCGGTGAGCCTCATCCGCGACGGCCTCGAATCGCTCGAAGCGGCGGTGGGCGCGGGCGACCTGCACGCGCTGCACACGCTGTCGGACGGCGTGGCGTTCCCGGCGCGGGCGTTGGGGAAACTCGCCGCCGCCCGCCCCGGCGCGGCGCCCGCGAACCTGCGCGCCATCAACACGCTCGGGCAAGACCTGGCCACGCTGGTGGACGCGATGCACCACGCCGCCGACGCGGGCAAGTCCGATGTCGTCGTCGCGAAGTGGGAGCAAATCCAGCCGCTGCGGGCGCAGCTGGAAGTGATCGCCCCTCGGCCGCGGCTGGTCGTTTCGAGCCGGTTCCCGCCCGAGACGGGTGCGGGGCAGCCCGTGCCGATCGACCTGTCGATCAAGGGCTCCGATGGCAAGCCCGTCGGGTCGTTCGAGCCACTTCACGGCGCTGAGATGCACGCGTTCACGGTCTGCCCCGACCTGATTCACTTCTCGCACGAGGTTCCGAGCCCGAAGGCCTCGGGCGGTGGCCTGTTGACGGCCCGCTTCGGATGCTCGGGAATCCACACGCTCTTCGTGCTCGCCCGGCCGCTGGGTTCCGGCTCTCCGATGGTGTTCCGCGAGTCCATCTCCGTCGCGGGGGAGCCGAGTGGGGGCGGAGCGACGCTCGCCGCCGACGCCGAAACCTCGAAGCTCATCGACGGCTACCTTGTCCGCGCCAGTTTCCCCGAGCACATCCACGCCGGAGACGCCGTGGAACTGGCCTACCGCATCGATGAGCAGTCCGCGCCCGGCGGGATCGCCTTCGAGCCTCTCCATGAGGGGCCGGCGTTCCTCACGGCGATCAGCGCCGATCGGCGCAGGCTCGTCACCGCATCGGCGATCGAGCCCGTCGGTGCCGGCCAGATCAGGGCCACCGTCACCTTCGCCGCGCCCGGCCTGCACGCGACGTTCCTTGAGTTCCGGCACAAGGGCCGGACCCACGTCGCCCGGTTCGTTGTGGACGTTCACGGTGCCGAGTGCGGCCACGACCACTGAAGAACCGAGCCCCGCGCCCGCCCTCAGAACCGCCGCGACCACAGCGCCACATTCATCATCGGCCACGCGAACCGCCAGAGCCTCCCCGGCTCCTTCGCGACCAGCGCCAGGGCCGCGTCGGTGAAAAAGCCGGACCGAGCCCCGGAAGCCATCATCGCCCCCGCCATCGAGAGCCCCAGCGGCCCTGACAGCCACTCCCGGAATGGCAGCGGGAAACTGGCTTTGGGTCTCTCCAAGACCTCCGCCGAGACGATGTCCTCAAAGGCGCGCCGCAGGGCGATCTTCGTGCGTGCCGTCGAACCCGCGACGGGATCGCCCCCGTGCTCGGCCCCGCCGCCCGCGGGCACGGGCGCTTCCAACGCGAACTTGCAGCTCATCGGCAGCGCGTTGGCCAGGGCCAGCACGCGCGTGTCGGCGAAGGGCGTCCGCCCCTCGACACCCGCGAGCATCGTCGCGCTGTCCAGGCGCTGCAGCAGCCCGACCAGATTGACCCGCTGCTGGTGACGCAGGTGCGTCTGCGCCGAGTAGCCGCCCGTGTCGCGCACGGCCCGCGCGAACTCCTCCGCCGCGGCCTCGCGCAGCCCGGCTTCTCCGCCGCCGGCGCGGAGGACGTGCTCTTCCAAGACGGCCGGGAGCGCCGCGGGCGGCACCCACGCGGCATCGTCCAGGTCCGCGTCCGAGGGCCGCACGCTCGCGCCCCCGGCGTCGCCGAAGCCCCGTTTGACCGCTTCCGCGCACGCCAGGGCCGCCCTCATCGGGCCCTCGTAACCGCCGAAGAGTTCGTCCGCACCTTCTCCCGACAGCGTCACGACGCAGCCGTCCGAGCGGAGCCGGTCCGCGACGCTCCAGATCGCCACCTCGTTGGGCGTGCTGAGCGGCGAACCGAGTTCGCCCGCCATCCAGGCCCAGCGCTCGAAGAAGGTCTCGGGGTCCAGGTGCGTCTCGCTGTGGTTCGCGCCGAGCACTTCCGCGACACGGCGGGCGTGGACCAGGTCGCCCGTGGACGACACGTCGGAGCACGACGCCGGCACCGGCGCCCCCGCGCAATACGTCCGCAGCCCGTTCCCGTGGCCGGCCGCGAGCGTCGCCACGATCGTGCTGTCCAGCCCGCCGGAGAGCAGGCAGGACGTCGGCACGTCGGCGCGAAGATGGAGCCTAACCGACTCCTGGACCGCGTGCCGCACGAGTTCGGCGGCGCGTTCTTCGTCGTCTTCGACCGCGGGATGGTCCGGGCCGGGGCCCGCGCGAGCGTGCGCCAGGACCAGCCGATCGCCGTCCAGGTCGCACATCACGAGCGAGCCGGGCCGCACCGCGTGCACGCGCTCGAACATCGTCCGCTCGCCCAAGACCGTGCGGATGGTTGAGAGGTACGCGGTCACGCCCGCGAGGTCCGGGCGGTGCGGCACCGCGGGGTGCGACGCCACCGCCCACGGCTCGCTCGCGAAAACGAGCCGGTCGGCGTCCGCGTGGTAGTACAGCGGCTTGATGCCCAGCGGGTCGCGGGCCAGCAGCAGGGTTCCGTGCAGCGCATCGTGCAGCGCCAGCGCGAACATCCCGCGGAACCGTCGCAGGGCCTCGGTGCCCCACACCTGAAAGGCGCGGAGCACCGTTTCCGTGTCGCACGCGGAGCGGAACCGAACGCCGCGCCGCCCGAGTTCAGCGCGAAGTTCCGCGTCGTTGTAGAGCATCCCGTTGTAGACCAGCGCGAAGCGTGCCTCGCGCTCGGCCCGCCCGGGCAGGGGCTCGGGCTCCGACAGCATCGGTTGAGCCCCACCGCCGCTTCCCCCCCCGTCCGCGCGTCCGTCCCGGCTTCCTGGGCGTGGCCCGGGATCAAGCACGCTCAGCCGACGGTGCAGCAGCAGCACCCCCCGGCGTCGAACCAGCCCCGC
>CAZDYM010000150.1:0-6524 GCA_964509325.1 uncultured Phycisphaeraceae bacterium | reverse complement strand
CGGGCGCAGCGTCGGTCCCGGCGGGGCCGCGGGGGTACGGAGACGTCGCATGAGCGTCGAGGTGCTTTCCACGTTGGCGGCGGTCGGGCCCCTGGGGACGGTCACGCTGTTCCACTACCTGGTGGTGTCGGCGGTGCTGTTCGTGCTCGGTCTGATCGGGTTTTTGACGCGGAGGAACCTGATCATCATGTTCCTGTGCACGGAGTTGATGTTCCAGGCGGCGGGGATCGCGCTGATCGCTTTCGGGCGGTACCACTTGAACCAGTCGGGGGACGTGTTTGTGATCTTCGTGCTGACGATCGCCGCGGCGGAGGCGGCGCTGGCTCTGGCTCTTGTTGTGCTGTTGTTCCGACGTCGGGAGACGCTGGATGCGTCGAGTTGGGCGGAGTTGAAGGGCTAGGCATCCAGGCAAGCGGCATGCTGGCAAGAGGCATGCAGGCTTCAAGTCACGCGGCAGCGCCGGACTCTTCTCATCTGTCTACGAACCCCGCCCCACCACCCTCATCCCCCCACCCTACCCCACCACCCTCATCCCCCCACCCTACCCCACCACCCTCATCCCCCCACCCTCATCCCCCCACCCTCGCCCCGCCACTCTCGCCCCGCCACCTTCGCCCCCCAACCCAGATCCCTGAAACCTTGGACTCCTCTCCGATCATTCTGGCCTCTGAAGGGACTGACGCCACCGGGCATGTCGCCACGATCGCCGCCACGGCCGGCCCGTGGTGGATCGCGCTGATCGCGGGCTTGCCGATGCTGGCGTGCGTGCTGTGCGGGCTGATGCTGTGGTTCAGGGTGAAGTCGAAGGCGCCGGCGTTCGTGACGTTTTTCCTGCTGGTGGGGGCGTTCGGGTTGACGTTGCTGGGGTTCTGGAGGTGGGACGGGGGTGGCCAGCCTCTGACGCTGGTGCATGTGTGGGACTGGGTGCATGTGAACTGGGGGTTCCCGCCGAGTGAGCGGGTGCTCGAGTTCAACTTCGCGTTCCACATGGACGGGTTGAGCTGGCTGTGGATGCTGTTCGTGACGGGGCTGGCGAGCGCGATCTGCCTGTACGCCAGCGAGTACATGGAGCACGACGTCGGGAAGGGGTACGGGCGGTTCTTCGCGGCGTTCGCGCTGTTTGTGTTCTCGATGGCGTGCCTGGTGATGGGCGACAACCTGGTGCTGCTGTACCTGGGGTGGGAGGGCGTGGGGCTGTGCTCGTACATGCTCATCGGGTACTTCTATAAGAAGCCCTCGGCGGTGGCGGCGGCGAAGAAGGCGTTCATCGTGAACCGGATCGGCGACCTGGGTCTGGCGCTGGGGATCTTCCTGATCTACGTGACGTACGGGACGGTCGAGTACAAGCCGCTGTTCGAGATGGTGGCGGCGGGCGTGGACGGGCAGGGCAACGGCATCGCCGGGACGTGGCAGTCGTGGGCGATCCCGTGCCTGATCATGGTGGGCGCGTTCGGGAAGTCGGCGCAGTTCCCGCTGTACGTGTGGCTGCCGGACGCGATGGAGGGGCCGACGCCGGTGTCGGCGCTGATCCATGCGGCGACGATGGTGACGGCGGGTGTGTACCTGGTGGCGCGGATGTACCCGGTGTTCCTGGCGGACCAGTTCCACGTGGCGCTGAGCATCGTGGCGTGGACGGGGGGCGTTACGGCGTTCCTGGCGGCGACCATCGGGATGGCGCAGTTCGACATCAAGCGGATCATGGCGTATTCGACGGTGTCGCAGCTGGGCTACATGTTCGCCGGGCTGGGGGTGCTGACCAGCGCGGGCGCGGCGTTCCATGTGTTCACGCACGCGTTCTTCAAGGCGACGCTGTTCCTCTCGTGCGGGGCGGTGATGCACGGGTTCGCGGGGCAGCTGGATCTGCGCAAGCTCAGCGGGCTGTGGAAGCAGCCGGGGTGGACGGTCGTGACGCTGGCGATGCTGGTGGGCTGTCTGAACCTGGCGGGGGTGCCGTTCACGGCGGGGTACTTCAGCAAGGACATGATCCTGGCGGAGGCGTTCACCACGCCGGGCTTCCAGGCGCTGGGGTGGCTGCTGCTGGTGACGGCGGGGTTGACGGCGTACTACACGTTCCGGGTGTTTTTCCGGGTGTTCATGGGGCCGGCGCACTATGAGCCCGGGGATGAGGTGCATGGGCATGATGACGACCATGGGCACGACGCCCACGGGCACGATCACGCGAAGGGTCACAGGCACGAGCACGGGCAGGCCGGCCACGCTCACGCGCCCCACGCCGCTCACGACTTCCACCCGCACCCGCCGAAGTGGGCGATCAACGCGGTGCTGGCGGTGCTGGCGGTGGCGTCGATCGTGGCGGCCGGCGCGTACTTCGTGAAGAAGGAGCATCACGGGTGGGTGGGTTCGATGCTGCACGCGTCGAGCGCACACTACGAGAGCCCGTTTGCTCCGCACGGCGTGGTGCACGAACCGGCTCCGGCGGAGACGGCGGCGCGAGGCGCGGCGGCGGCGGGGTCCGAAGGCGGATCGAGGCCGTTTGACCCGAAGGCCCCGGCCGGATCGTTCCTGGGATGGGACCCGCACAAGGTGATGTACTACGTTTCGGGCGTGGTGGGCGCGATCGGGATTTTGGTGGCGTTCGTGCTGCACCTGGCGGGTCGGAAGACGGCGGCGGTTTCCAACGCCGACGCGCTGCTGCCGGTGCTGGGGCCGATCCCGAAGTGGGCGCAGAACAAGTGGTACGTGGACGAGTTGTACGATTTCCTGATCAGCAGGCCGCTGCTGGTTTTCTCTCACGTCTTCGCGGCGCTGGACAAGTTGCTGGTGGACGGGCTGGTGGACTTGTGTGGGGCGGTGCCGCGGATGCTGGCGCGGGGTCTTCGTCCGAGCCAGAACGGGGTGCTGCAGTCGTACGCGACGGGGATGGCGGGGGGGCTGGTGCTCGTTCTGGTTGTGGTTTGGCTTTTGAGTTCAACGTGAATCGGCGTCGAATCACCCGCCGGCCCTCGGCGGATTGACCTTGGAAAGAAGAAGGGCCCGCCGCGAACCGGCGGGCTACCCGGAAACCCATGCTGCTTGCCCTGCTCATCCTCGTGCCCCTCGCCACGGCGGTGTTGATCGCGCTGGCGCCGGAGCGGCTGTCGAAGCACATCGCGGCGGTTGGTTCGCTGGCGGCGCTGGGGCTGACGGGCGCGGCGTTGAACGCGTTCGATTGGACGACGCCGGCGCTGTACCAGTTCACTTCCACCTACCCGCTGATCGACGCGCTGGGGATCAACCTGTCGATGGGGGTGGACTCGGTGGCGTTGTGGCTGATCGCGCTGACGGGGCTGCTGGGCCCGCTGTGCGTGTACGGCTCGTTCACGGCGATCGAGAGCCGGCGGAAGACCTTCTACGCGTCGCTGATGGGGCTGCAGGGGGTGATGGTCGGGGTGTTCGCGGCGCGGGACATCCTGCTGTTCTACATCTGCTTCGAGTTCACGCTGCTGCCGATGTACGTGCTGATCAACCTGTTCGGGAGCACGAACCGTCACGCGGCGGCGATCAAGTTCTTCCTGTACACGTTCACGGGTTCGATCATCACGCTGGCGGCGCTGGTGTGGGTGGCGGCGCAGGCGGCGGGGTTCCGAGGCGGGGCGTGGACGTTCGACATCGGGATGCTGCAGGCGTTCGCGGCGTCGAGCCTGTCGGAGTCCGAGCAGGCGTGGGTGCTGCTGGCGATGATGTGCGGGTTCGCGGTGAAGGTGCCTTTGTTCCCCGTGCACACCTGGCTGCCGCTGGCGCACACCGAGGCGCCGACGGCGGGGAGCGTGATCCTGGCGGGGGTGCTGCTGAAGCTGGGCACGTACGCGATGTTCCGCTTCGTGCTGGCGTTCACGCCGGACGCGGTGGTGCAGTACGCGCCGGTGCTGGGGGTGCTGTCGATCGTGGGGATTCTCTACGGCGGGCTGATCTGCTGGGTGCAGCGGGATGTGAAGAAACTGGTGGCGTACTCGTCGGTGGCGCACCTGGGGTTCTGCGTGCTGGGTCTGTTCGCGCTGAACACGGTGGGGGCGGCGGGCAGCATCCTGTACATGATCAACCACGGGCTGTCGACCGGGGCGCTGTTCTTCTGCATCGGGTTCATGTACGAGCGCTACCACACGCGGAGCCTGGACGAGGTGGGCGGGCTGTCGAGCAGGATGCCGGTGTGGGCGTTTTTCATGGTGTTCTTCACGATGGCCTCGGTGGGCTTGCCGGGGTTGAACGGGTTTGTGTCGGAGTTCATGTGCCTGATGGGGGCGTTCCAGAGCGGGGCGGCGGCGGATGGGGCCGGGGGCGTGGGGGCGGCGCCGGGGGTGTTCGGGCCTTGGTACGCGGCGGTGGCCGGGGTGGGGATGATCGTGGCGGCGATGTACCTGCTGACGATGGTGGGGAAGATCGTGTTCGGCCCGTTGAAGGAGCCGGGGGGCCACGGTGGTGGGCACGGCGGTGGGCACGGCGATGGGCATGGTGGTGGGCACGGGCAGGGCGACCACGGAGAGGGCGTGTCGGGGGGTGCTGATGGCGGCGGGTTGCCGCGGGACCTGACGTGGCGTGAGATCGGCGTGCTGACGCCGCTGGCGGTGGGGTGCGTGGTGCTGGGGCTGTTCCCGACGCCGGTGATCCGGACGCTGGAGGCCCCGATCAACGTGACGCTGCGGCCGGCGTACGACGTGATGGGCAAGCGAGGGATGGTGGCTGTGCCGCGGGCGCTGACGTCGGATGCTTCCGGGGCCGGGGGTGGTGATGTTGGTTCGGTCGGGGGCGGGGTGGAGGGGGGTGTGGGTCGATGAGCGTGCTGATGGAGAACTGCTGCGTGCCCGTGCTGCTGGCCACGAACCCGATGGTTGAGAAGCTCCGGTTTTTGTACCCCGAGATGGTGCTGTTCGCGGCGACGGTGGTGGTGATGATCATCGGGCTTTCGCCGCGGCGTGGGCTGCGGCGGTCGTGCGCGTGGATCAGCGGGCTCAGCCTGGCGGCGGCGGGGGTGATCGCGGGGGTGGGGACGCCGGAGATGACCGCGAGCCCGTTCCCTGGGTTCATGGGGTTCGCGAAGGCGATGATCGCGGCGGTGGGCGTGCTGCTGGTGATGGTGCTGGCGGGGACGGTGGACCGGGGGTTCGAGCGTGAGATCGATCAGGGGCGCCCGTTCGACGCGCTGCGGGCGAACCGGGCGGAGTTCTACGCGTTTTTCCTGTTCTCGCTCACGGGTCTGATGCTGTGCACGGGGGCGGACGACCTGATCTGGATCTTCCTGGCGCTGGAGCTGACGAGCCTGCCGACGTACGTGATGGTGAGCATCTCGACGTCGCGGTCGCGGAGCCAGGAGGCGGGGGTGAAGTACTTCTTCCTGGGGGCGCTGGGGGCGGCGACGTTCCTGTACGGGTTCGCGCTGCTGTACGGGGCGACGGGGACGACGGCGCTGTTCGGCACGGCGGCGGACCCGGGGATCGCGCAGGTGCTGGCGGGTCAGGCGGCGTCGGGAGACGGGCTGTCGGGGCTGGCGATGATGGGGATGGTGATCTCGATCATCGGGGTGAGTTTCAAGATCGCGGCGGTGCCGATGCACTTCTACACGCCGGACGTGTACCAGGGGTCCTCGGCGAGCGTGGCGGCGTTCCTGGCGTTTGTGCCCAAGGCGGCGGGCTTCATCGTGCTGATGCTGCTGCTCTCGACGGTGGGCTGGGGAGGCCCCGGAGGGCTGCCCGAGCCGCTGCGGGTGCTGCTGTGGGTGATGGCGGCGCTGACGATGACGGTCGGCAACGTGCTGGCGGTGCTGCAGGGCAATGTGAAGCGGATGCTGGCGTACTCGTCGATCGCGCACTCGGGGTACATGCTGGTGGGTCTGCTGGTGGGCCCCGGCGCGGCGGTGGCGGGAGGCGCGACGGACGGTTCGCTCGCGGGCAACGGCCTGGCGGCGATGCTGTTCTACCTGATGTGCTACGGGTTCATGAACCTCGGGGCGTTCGCGGTGCTGGCGTGTCTCGAGTCCGGTCGGACGGGCGAGGAGATCGAGGAGCTGGACGATCTGCGCGGGCTGTTCAAGACGCACCCGTTGCTGGCGGGGGTGATGGTGCTGTGCGCGCTGTCGCTGCTGGGTTTCCCGATCCTGCTGGGGTTCGTGGGGAAGTTGTACCTGTTCACCAGCGCGATCAGCGCCAGCGAGGTGCTGCTGGTGATGGTGATGGGCCTGAACTCGGCGATCGGGGCGTTTTACTACCTCCGGCTGGTGTTCACGCCGTTCCTGGCGGACGCGGACCGCGGGGACGAGCCGGCGCGGGTGACGGGGCACGGGTCGCGGATTCTCGGCGCGGCGCTGTCGGCGGCGAGCGTGATCGCGCTGGTGTTCCCCAGCGCGAACCTGATGCGGTACTGCAACGAGGCGACGCGGTACACGGCGCCCAAACCGGCGGCGAGGCCCGGCGCGGAGAGCAACGCGGGGTCCGGGGCCGGTTCGGAGCGTCAGGGCGTCGATCTAGGGTTGGGCCCGGCGGCGGGATCGGGGGCGGGATCAGGGGGGGCGCGCGAGGCGGAGGCCGGGGCGG
>CAZDYM010000149.1:0-6527 GCA_964509325.1 uncultured Phycisphaeraceae bacterium | reverse complement strand
AGCCGAGTTGGGCGACGTCGCGCTGCTGCCTGGCGATGGCGTCGAGGTCCGGGGCCTGGGGCGCGTCGGGGGGCGTCTGCTCGGCGTCGTGGGTGGCGCGGGCGAGGTCGGCCTGGATCATGCGGAGCAGGCGGAGCTGCTTGGCCGGCGGGAGCAGGCCCTGCCTGCCGCCGCCCTGGCCGCCGCCTCCGCCGCCGCCGGCGCCCTGGGCGAACTTGCTGTCGTTCTTCGGGTCGGTGAGGGCGTCGATGAGGTTCTTGAGGGCGGCGATGGTGGCGTCCTGCGGGCGGAGAGCGGCGGGGGCGTCGGCGGCTTCGAGGGCCTTGGCCGCGTTGGCGGTGGTCTCGTTGAGCCGCTGGTGGGCGTAGTTGAAGACCAGCGCCTCCTGGAGGTCTTTGGTCTGCCCGTGGAGCGCCGTGAGCGACGCGCCGAGGGCCTGCTGGGCCTCGCCGAGACGGCGCACCAGCACGCGGTCGCGCCGTGAGAGTTCGTCGCGCTGCGCGAACCCGGCGGCCTCGCCCCGGATGCGGGTCTGCTCCCGCAGCGCTTCTTCGTACTTGGCCTTGAGGTCCGCGAGCTTCTGCCGCTCCTCGGCGTCCTTGGCCTCCTCGTTCATCTTGCGGGCGCGGTCGAGCGCGGTCTTCAGCGCGTCGAGGCTCTCGTTCTCCAACTCGCGGACCGGCTCGGGGTCGACGGCGGCGGCGCGGAGGGCGGCGACGGCGCCGGATTGGGCCGAGGCGGCCTTTCCGATGAGCTTCGCCACGGGTTCGAGCCCCGCCGCCGCGCCGGCCTGCTCCCCGACGGCGAGGGTGTTCTGGTTCAGGGAGATCATCCCGCGGTCGAGCCCGGCGTAGCCGGACTGGGCCTTCTGCGCTTCGTCGAGCGCGGCGATCTGCTTCTCCTGCTCCTTGACCAGACGCTCCAGAGCCTCGGTGATCTGCTGCAACTGACGGCGGAGCATCAGGGTGCGCCGGCGCTCGTTGGCGTCCAGGTCTTCCTTCATCTGCTTCAGCGCTCTGGCGGCCTGCTGCTGGCGCTGGCCCGCGTCGCTCATGCGGTTCTGGCCCGCGCTCTGGGCCGCGGACTTCATCCCCTCGGACACCTGCTGCTGCTCGGCACGGTCGGCGGCGTCCCGCATGCCCTGGGCGGCGGCGCTGTCCTTCTTGGCCACCTGCTCCGCCTTCTCCCGCATCTCGCGGGCCAGCTTCGACACCTCCTCGGCGAGCTGCGTCTGGCGCTCGACGATCTGCTCCAGGTCGGCACGCTCCCGCGGGCTCAGTTCGCTCGTGCTCTTGCCGGCGGTCTGCTCGCCCGTCCGGCGGGTCTGCTCCCCGAGGGCTTCCTGGGCCTTGATGAGCTGGTCGAGCTTGTTGCGAACAACCCAACTGTCCTGGCCCTTGTCGAGCATCTCGGCCAGCCGGGTCATTTCGTCGCGGACCTTCTGCTGATCTTCGACGGCCGCGGCGGCCTTCTCGCCCCCCACGGGCGGTTCTGGCTTGTTCGGTCCGGCGTCGTCGAGCGGGCGGGTTGCGGGCTGCGCGCCCGACGCTTGGGCGGGCGGCTCCGGCACGCCCGACGACGCTTCGTCGAGCGTCCGCCCCGCCTGCGTGGACGACTGGCCGGCCTGCTCGATGCTCTGGGCGGCACGCCGCAGAACCTCGGACAAAGCCGGGTCCATCAGCCCGTTTTCCTTCACGCGGTCGGCGACGCGCTGCACCGCCTCGGCCTGACGCCCCAGACGCTCGCTGACCTGGGCCTGGCCGCGGCGGGTCTGGCGGTCGGCGCCGTGCTCGGTGGTGCGGGCCTGCACCTCGCCTTGCTGGGCCTCGATGCGGATGGCGGCCTGCCGAACCTGGGTGAGTTCGCGCTGCACTTCCTCGATGAACTGCGACTCGGAGATGATGCGGAGAGTGCGGACGGCGGAGCGGGTGGGTTCGCGCGGCGGGGCTGCCCGGTCCGGCGTGGCGAGGGCGGGAGACGCCGGCGCATCGGGGGGCGCGGAGAAGACATCCGCCGCCACGGCGGTGAGACGGACCTCGTCGCCGGGCTTCACGCCGAGCACGGCGAGATCAACGTCGGTGCGGACGCTGAGCGCGCGGGGTGGCTGGCGGGTTTCGCCCGTGAGTCGCGTGGATTCGGACGCCACCGTTTCGGGCGCGCCGACGGGTTCCAGGGCCCCGCCGGGGCCGGACTTCTCGCCGCCCTCGCGTCCGGCGGGCTTGGCGAGTTGGCGCTCGAGGGCGAGCGAGCGCAGGCCGACGTCGTCGCGGGCCTCCGCGACGACTTGGATGAGAGCGGTAGGCAGCACGCCGCGGTCCGAGCCGGGGGTGGTGATGGTGGCCTCGGCGGGCTTGTCTTCGAGGGCGTCGAAGCGGATAACCGCGTCATCGGTGGCGGCGATGCCGTGCTCATCGACGGGACGGACAACCAGGCGGACGGGCTTGCCGAGGGTCCACGAGAGGGTCCAGCGGGTGCCCGAGCCGGTGAGCGCGACGGGCGTGTCCGGGCCGTCGACGGCCCGGACCTGTTCCTGGAGCGCGGGCTCGAACCTCGCGGCGGAACTGAGGGTGAGGGAGAGGTCGATGCGTGAACCGGCCAGGGCGGGGGGCGCGGTGGCCCGCTCGTCGGTGCCGGTGCCGAGGTCGAGGCTCAGGGGCGGGGCGCCGGTGTAGGAGGGGGGCGTGACGGCGGCCTGGGCGGTCAGCAGCGTGGGCGGGGGGACCAGTTTGATGGTGCGGACCTCGGTCTCGTCGTCGCGGGTGAGCAGGCGGTACTGGACCGACTCGCCCACGGGGTCGATGAGGCGTTCGAACAAAGCCCCGGCGACTTCGGTGGTCTGCTGGCGGCCGAAGGGGTCGAGCGTGCTGATCTGCGTGCGGCCTTCGCGGCCCTGCCAGGTGAGCAGTTCCTTGCGCCAGGAGGAGCCGCCGGGGGGCGCGCTGGAACCGGGGCTCGTGCCGAGGAAGCGGTACTCGACAAAGACGTCGGTCTGGTCGGGGGTTTGGGGCGAGCGGGTGAGCAGGCCCCGGAGGGGCAGCGCGGCGCCGAGGGGGTGGACGATGGTGGTGGTGGCGTCGGCGACGCCGGTGCGCTTGGGCCACTCGGCGCCGGACCACGGGGTGATGACCCGCTGGGCGCCGATCCAGAAGCCGGAGGGCGAGAGCGCGAACAGGCCGGCGCAGAGGGCGGCGGCGGCGCCGAAGCAGAGGGCCGCGCGCTTCAAGGCGTGGGTTCGGACCAAAGCGGAGGCGTCGCGGTTGTTCCAGAGTCGGACAGTCTGGCGGATGCCGGCGTCGGCCATGCTTCGGGAGGTGGCGCTGGGCAGCGCGGCGCGGCCCTTGGCGAGATCGGAGGCGGCGCCGAGGCGGCCCTTGAGGTCGGGGTACGAGCGCTCGACCCGCAGGGCGACCTCGGTCTCGTCGGGGTTGAAGCGCAGCGCGGGGCGGACCCACGTCCACCACGACCAGCCGAGCAGCGCGAGCCACGCCGGGAGCGTGAGCATGCGCAGCCAGCCGGGGACGCGCAGGGCGTAATCGAGCAGGGCCAGCGCGACCGCGACGCCGATGGTCGCCGCGACAAGCACCAGCACACGCTGGGCGACGAGCACGCGGCGGGCGCGGCGCGTCAGCGACGCCAGCGAGCGGGACACCGACGACCACAGCGCCGAGGACGGGCCTTGCGGGGGAAGTGGGGTCGGTTCGGGCATGACGGTGATGGACCCGGGCTGAGCATCGGCGGAGCGGGCGGCCCGCCTTGGCCGCCCGTGGGTCTTCGCCTCGGCTATACCAGCCGGATGACTCTACGGCTCACCCATTCGACGGTCAGCAGCAAGATTGTCAGAAGAAGGGCCATCGGGGTGTCCCACAAGGGCTGGGCCGACTCATTCACGACGCGGACCTTGCGGTTCGGGAGATGGCTGGGGAGGGCGTCGAGGTTCTCGGGCTTCAGGACCACCCCGCCGGTGCGGGCGGCCAGGGCCCCGAGGAGCCCGTGGTTGGCGTCCGGGGATCGGAGTTCATCATCGGGAAGGAACACTTCGGCGTCGGCGCTCAGGCCCGGCGAGCCCCGGTCCAGGCGCCCTGCCAGCGCGGTGTCCTGGAGTTCGAAGGTGTACTCCCCTGCGGCGGTGGGGATCCAGATCGTTGAATAGAGGCGGGAGGAGGTCCGGGGGTCCGGGTCGGTCAGGGAGCGTGGGGTGCTCGCGGCGACGGGGGTTTCGGCGCGGAGTGTGAGTTCGACGGGCTGCAGGTCTTCCTGGCCGGGCAGTTGCTTCGGGGTGGCCTTGACGGTGAGGGTGGCCAGGCCGAGATCGACGAGCGACTGATCGAGGAGTTGAACGCTGACGCGGACGGGCTGGTCGACCACGGCGCGGGCGGGTGAGACCTCGAGCAGGGCGGGCTGGCCGCTGCGGGCGAGGGCGTCGCGGCCCAGCAGGCGGATCATGGGGGTCCAGTAGCGTTCGTAGAGGGTCTCGCCGCGGGCGTAGCGCCAGCGCCAGACCTCATCGGTGGCGTTGTAGATGACGCGGCCGGCGCCGTACTTCATGGTGATGACGATCGGGAAGGGGCGCTCGGAACCGAGCGCGCCGGCGTCCGCTCCCTTGTCGGCGACCGCGAGGACTTCGGCGGTGGGCTTGAGGCGGGTGGGCTCGACGCGCTGCACCCAGTACAACTGCGACCAGCCCGTCTCGAACCTGGCGAGCGCGGCGGGCCAGGGGTTCTCCTCCGCGGGGTCGCTGAGGCGGAGCAGCGCCAGGCGGTCGGCCTCCGGCGTCGGCTTCATGAGCACCGGGTTGGCGAGCGTGGTGCCGTCGACGGCCTCTTTCTGGAACGGGAGCAGGTCGGCGAGGGCGGTGTCGCCCCAGGCGATCGGGGTGAAGGCGGGCCCGGCGACCCAGATGAGCCCCCCGCCGCGCCGGGACACGTGCTCCTTCAACTGGGCGAGCTGCTCGCGGGTGAACACGTCGGGGCTGACGTCGCCGAGGATGACGGCGTCGAACTCGGCCCAGCGTTCGGGGGAATCGGGGAGGGCGTCGAGTTCGACGTCGCCTTCCTGGATGAACCGCTTGTCGGGCGAGAGGATGAGGGTGGAGCAGGAGATGGACTTCTCGCGCACCAGGAGGTTCTTGATGTACCGCTGCTCCCAGCGCGGGTAGCCGTCGACGTAGAGAACGCGGAGGGGGCGGTCGATGAGCTGGAGCGCCAGTTCGGCGCGGTTGTTCTGGCTGATGAGGTCGGGGGCGCCCGCGGCGTCGGGGGCGACTTCGACGGCCCAGTTGGCGGGGCCGCCGAGGTCGGAGCGGTGCGTGAGGACGGTGCGGGCGGTGGTCGAGCCGTCGAAGGTGACGGTTTTCTCGTCGAGGACGCGCCCGGAGCCGCGGTCGACAAGGCGGACCAGAGCGGTGGGGACGTTGCCGCCGCCGGTGCGTTCGATCTCGACGCGGACGGGGGTGAGGTCCTTGACGAAGGCCAGGCGCGGTGCGTCGACGCGCCGGACGGCGAGATCGCCGACGGGGGTTTCGCTGCCGAGCGCGACCGAGATCACCGGGACGCGTTCGCTCTCGAGGCGGCGCAGGGCCTGGCGCGAGGGCTCGTCGATCGAGCGTCCGTCGGACAGGACGACGACGCCGGCGAGAGGGCGGGCGGCGGCGCGGGCCAGGGCCTGGTCGAGGGCGGCGCCGAGGCTGGTGCGGAGGCCTTTGGGCTCGCCGAGGGCGGGGAGGGGCGGGGCGTCGGTCGCGGCGGTGGAAGGCGAGGCGAGGTCGTAGGCGCCGGCGTCGAACCCGAGCCAGACGACGGTGCGGTCTTTCGCCAGCGCGGACCACATGGGGGAGGCGGATTCGATGGCTCGTTCGAGTTGGCGCTCGCGGGTGACGCGGCCCGACTGCCCGGGGACCTCCGCGTCGGCGACGGCGAGCGAGGCGGAGCGGTCGACCAGAACGAGGACCCAGTCGTTCTCGGAAAGGTCGGTGCGTTTCACGAGCTGCGGGCCGCACAGCAGCGCGACCAGCAGCAGCAGCAGGGCGGCGCGGACGGCGGCGAGGGACCAGCGGGCCCAGCGGTTGCCGGCCAGGCGGGTGTAGCTCCACAGCGCGAGCGTGCCGGCGGCGATGATGACGCCGGCCCACGCCCACGCGGGCAGCGGGCGCTCGAAGCCGAAGGAGACCGCCGGATCGGCAAGGTCGATCGACTGGAGGTTCAGCATCCGGCGGAGGAACTCGTTCACGCGGCACCCCCGGGGCTTGGCGCGGGGGGCACAGGGGAGGAGATCACGGGGGTGGTGTTCAGGGGCCCGGCGAGCAGGTCATCGAGGCTCGGCGCGCGGGGTGCGGAGAGGGGTGTGCGCTCGACGGCGGCGTGGCTGAACCAGCGGGCCAGGGCGAGTTCGATGAGGGCCAGCGCCAGGGCCGCGATGAACAGCGGGAGCGTCCAGGCCGACTTGACCCCGGCGGTGTTCTCGACGGCGCGCGGGCCGGCGGCGCTCGGCTCGAGGAACGAAACCGTGCCGGCGCCCGCGGCGGCGTCAGG
>CAZDYM010000148.1:0-6530 GCA_964509325.1 uncultured Phycisphaeraceae bacterium | reverse complement strand
ATC
This sequence comes from uncultured Phycisphaeraceae bacterium, assembly GCA_964509325.1. Taxonomy (GTDB): domain Bacteria; phylum Planctomycetota; class Phycisphaerae; order Phycisphaerales; family UBA1924; genus JAFLCM01. The sequence continues at coordinate 6,527 of CAZDYM010000148.1, read as the reverse complement.
ACCGATCCCGCCGGCGGCTCTTCGAGGGTTTTCAGCAGCGAGTTCTGCGTCGTCGCGTACGTTTTCGAGCGGTCCATCAGCTCCGCCTCGTCGATGATGAACACCTTCTGCGCCAGCGCCCCCGGGCTCCGCACGCTCGGGGCCCGCGCGATCGGGCCCAGCAGGTGCGTATCGACCACGTCCTTGGGGATGGTGATCTGCTTGGCGTTCCGGACCTCGCGGACCTCCGAGTACACCGCCAGTTCCTTCGTGATCACGTGCAGGTCGGGGTGCGCTCCCGCGCGCAGCATCGTCTGAACGGGGTTGCCGGGCTCGACCGACAGTTCGCCGCTGAGCGAGGGCCCGAGCGTCGGGTCCATCAGCATCGCCGCGAAGGCCAGGGCCGCGGTGCACTTGCCGACGCCCCACGGCCCGCTGAACACCCACGCGTGGTGGACCCGGCGCGACGCCAGCGACGCGCGCAGCACGTCCAGCGCGCGCTCCTGCCCGAGGATCTCGCCAAAGTCACGCGGCACGGGGTTGACCAGCGTCTCCGGGGTCATCGGCGCGAGGGTAGCCGCGGGACCCGCCTCCGGACGAACGAACCCCCGCCCCCACACCCGACACGGCGGAGAAGAGCCAATGAGACTGATTCTCAGACCAGACTCTGGAAGTCCCGAAAACTTGGGGGGTTTCTGTGTCCGGAACGCCCTCGATCGGCGTTAGGCTAGCCGGGGTCGGTACTGGGGTCTGTCAGCCGACGTCCTCGTTTCTGTTTCATGTACCCCACCTTAAGGGAGAAAGCGGCCCATGATGACCTTGAAGCCCCGAGCCGGCCTCGGCCGGGTGATGGCGCGTGCCGCGCTGTCGACGCTCGCGCTGGCCGGGATCGCCGGCACCGTCCCGGCCCGCCCGACCGTCAACCTCACCCCGGTCGCCGACGCCACGCTGTATCAGGACGCCGAGGGCGACGTCGCCAACGGCGCCGGCCAGAGCCTCTACGCGGGCAAGACGAACCAGTCGTCCAACTCCCTGCGTCGAGCGCTCATCAAGTTTGACTTCTCGAGCATCCCCGCGGGCTCGACCATCACCGCGGTGAGCCTCAAACTCCGCTGCTCGAAGGTGCCCACCGGCGCCGTGGGCACGTACCCGTTCACGCTCACGAAGGTCAGCGCCACCTGGGGCGAGGGCACCTCGAACGCCTCCGGCGACGAGGGGGCCGGCACCGCCGCCACGGCCAACTCCGCCACCTGGCTGCACCGCTTCTACAGCGGCACCACCTGGACCACCGCCGGCGGCACCACCACCGGGGGCACCAGCGCCACCACCAGCGTCACCAACGTCGGCAACTACAACTGGTCCGGCGCCGCCATGGTCACCGACGTGCAGAACTGGCTCAACAACCCCGCCACCAACAACGGGTGGATGCTCAAGGGCAACGAGACCACCGCCAAGTCGGCGCGGCAGTTCGATTCCCGCACCCATCCGACCACCGCCAACCGCCCCGTCCTGACCGTCACCTACACCGCGCCGCCGGCCTCGGGCGCCTGCTGCTTCAACGACGGCACCTGCATCGTCACAACCTCCGCCAGCTGCGCCTCGTCCGCCGGCTCCTACCAGGGCGACGGGACCGACTGCGACCCCAACCCCTGCCCGCAGCCCGTCGGCGCGTGCTGCTACATCAACGGCGGGTGCCTCTCGCAGACCGAGGCCGACTGCCTCGGCTCCGGCGCCGTCTCGTGGGCCGGCCCCTTCACCTCGTGCGCCAGCACCTACTGCTCCGTCAACCTCGCCCCCTACCAGGACCCGCTCCCGATCCCCTCGGTCATCCAGCCCACCAGCATCGGGCCCGACGGCATCGCCAACTACGACGTGTACATCCGCGAGTTCGACCATTCGTTCCACGCCACCCTGCCGACGACCCGCGTGTGGGGCTACAACAACTCGTACCCCGGCCCGACCTTCGACGTCCAGAAGGGCCAGCCCATCCGGGTGACCTGGCACAACGACCTGCGGCACGCCAACAACTCCCTGCGCGCCGACCACCTGTTCGCCATCAACCAGTGCCTGCACGGGCCGGACATCACCGGGCGCACCCCCGTCACCGTCACCCACCTGCACGGGTTGAAGGTCGCGCCCGAGAGCGACGGGTTCCCGAATCTCACCTTCGCGCCGGGCTCCTCGTCCAGCCAGTACTTCTACCCCAACGATCAGGAAGCCGCCACGCTGTGGTACCACGACCACGCGCTGGGCATCACCCGCCTGAACGTCTACGCCGGGCTGGCGGGGTTCTACTTCATCCGTGACGCCAACGAGCAGGCGCTGAACCTCCCGCGTGGGCACAACGAGGTCCCGCTGGTGTTCCAGGACCGCAACATCAACGCCTCGGGGCGGCACGTCTACAACCCCGAGAACACCGACGAGTTCTTCGGGGACAAGATCGTCGTCAACGGCAAGGTCTGGCCCTACCTTGACGTCCGCCGGGGCAAGTACCGGTTCCGCTGCGTCAACGGCGCCAACACCCGCACCTTCACCCTCGACCTGCGCCGCCAGAGCGGCATCGCCTCGTTCCCGGTCGACTTCACCCTCATCGGGACCGACGGCGGCCTGCGGGCCCAGCCTCTGAACGTCAGCAGCATCACCCTCATGCCGGGCGAACGCGCCGACATCGTCGTCGACTTCGCCCCCTTCGCCGACGGCACCCGCATCAACATGCGCAACACCGCCGTCGCCCCGTTCCCCGGCGGCAGCGACACGCTCAACACCGTGATGCAGTTCCGCGTCACCAACACGCCGGGGCACACCGATCCGATCCCCGCGAGCCTCAACACCATCACCCCGATGGTCCCGCAGCAGGCCGTCGTCCACCGCGAGTTCACCCTCCGCCTGGCCACCGTCGACACCTGCGGCATCGACACCTGGCTCATCGACGACCTGATGTTCGACGACATCACCGACTTCCCCCGCATCGACACCATCGAGACCTGGTCGTTCGCCAACGCCTCGGCCATCTCTCACCCCTTCCACATCCACCTCGTCCAGTTCCAGGTCCTCGACCGCCAGGCCTTCACCCTCAACGGCAGCACCGTCGTCCCCGAAGGGCCCCTGCTGCCGCCCGACCCCACCGAGATGGACTGCTGGAAAGACACCGTCCAGTGCCCCCCGAACCAGATCACCCGCGTGATCGCCAAGTTCGAAGGCTTCGCCGGCACCTACCCCATGCACTGCCACATCCTCGAACACGAGGACCACGAGATGATGCGCCAGTTCACCGTCCTGTGCGACGAGCCGGGCGTCCAGAACCAACCCGCCAGCCAAACCGTCGTCGAGGGCAACACCGCCCAGTTCTCCATCAACGTGACCGGCGACTCCCTCCAGTACCAGTGGTACAAGGGCGCCACCCCGCTGACCGACGGCGTCACCGCCTGGGGGTCGCAGATCAGCGGCGCCCAGACCAACATCCTCAAAGTCATCAACGCGCAAGACCCGCAGGACGACGGCGTGTACCTCTGCGAAGTGACCAACCCGTGCGGCTACGCCGAATCCAACACCGTCACCCTCACCGTCACGCCCCCGCCCTGCGTCGGCGACCTCAACAACGACGGCGCCGTCAACACCGCCGACCTCACCATCTTCCTCAACCAGTTCGGCAACTCCGTCGGAGTCCCGGGCAGCGGCGCCGACTTCAACGCCGACGGCACCGTCAACACCCCGGACCTGGTCATCTTCCTCGGCCGCTTCGGCCAGCCCTGCCCGTGACGCATCGCGCCCCCGCGCGTCGGCGCTCCACGCCGACCGGGAACAACCCACCGGTTTCCGAGGACGGAAGCCCGCGCCGCCCGGCGACACCATCTTGACGCAGCCGCCCCCGCCCCGGCCCCGGTCCAACGCCCGACGCCGGGGCGCTTCATTCGCGCCCCTGTTCAATCCCCGCCCGGCGGGGCCACCGGGGTCTTCGCCTCCGCGGGTTGAGCGTGAGGCGCCGCCTCCGCCGCCGGCATCGGATCAAGCCCCGTCCGCTGCCGCACCCACGACGTCACCTTCCCCAGCACGCCCGGGCTGAAGGTCTCGGTGATCTGCGCGTACTCGGCGGGCGAGCCCGTCCGCGCCGTCTGGAACAGGTGGTTCACGCCGTTGACCCCCAGCGTCGTCACGTCCGTGTTCCCGCCCTCCTCGAGCGCCTTGCGGATCTCCGGGAGGTGGATCGACGCGATCACCTGCGTGTCGAGTTCGCCGTTGAGCGCCAGCACGGGGGCGGCGGATCTCCGAAGGTACTCGCGCGGGTCGATCACAAGGAACCGCTTCATCCAGGGCGTCCGCAGCCCGGCCAGCGCCCCGCGCACCATGTCGTCGGGCATCTGGGCCATCTGCTCCTCGGTGGGCTCGACGAACCCGCTCTGGATCGCGGTGAGTTTCCGCACCGCGCGAAGGGCCTGCTCCTCCGGAGCGCCGTCGAGAACAAGTTGGATGAGTTCCTGCTGGGCTTCGACCTGCTTGGCGATGTTGTCCTCCGGCACCCCGTTGGACCGCTGGATCGCCGCGAGCTGGCTCTTGAGGGTGTCCTTCCCGTTGAGCCCGGTGCCCGCCAGCAGCACCAGGAACGCCACGCCCCCGTCGGACCGCGCCGCCACCATCGGCGCGATCAGCCCGCCCTCGCTGTGCCCGATGATCCCCACCCGCTTGGGGTCGATGTTCGGTTGCACCGCCAGAGCCTTCAGCGCGGCCTCGGCGTCATTCACGAAGTCGTCCGTCGTGCTCGCCGCGAAGTCGCCCGTCGAGGCCCCCACCCCGCGGTCGTCGTACCTCAGCACCGCGATCCCCGCCCGCGTGAGCGCATCGGCGAGCACCAGGAACGGCTTGTGGCCCAGCAACGTCTCGTCCCGGTCCTGCGGCCCCGAGCCGCTCACCAGCACCACGCCCGGGAACGGGCCGCCCTGCTTCGGGAATGTGATCGTCCCCGCCAACTCGACCGGCTTGCCGTCCGCGCCCGCCCCGCCGGGGAACTTCATCTCCCCCACTTCATACGGGAACGGCGGCACAGGGTGCTGCGGGCGGTCCGGGCCCTTGGGGGCCTCGCCCTCCTTCAGCCGCGTCATCGTCACCGGGAACGACTGCCCCATCTGCGACAGCGTGCCGCCGGCCTTGGTGGCGTCGGTCGCGTCGATGGTGACATCGAACACGGCCTCGGGGGTGCCGGGATAGGCGAAGGTGAACTTCAACACCCCGCCGTGACCCGCCGCCTCGCCCTCCGCCGCGCGGGCCGCGCCGAAGACGACATCCTTCAGCACGGCGTCCTTCACGCCCTGCATGGGGATATCGAGCGTGCCCGAGGCCGGCCCGCCGTCCACGCCTTCCTTGAGCCGCGCGACGAAGTCAAGTTTGCCCGCGCCAACGTCGATCTGGCCCTGCCAGACCTGGACCGCGGCGGCCTGCGCCGGCGCGACCTCCGCCGCCGGCGCCGGCTCGCCCAGCGCGACCGACGGACCCCACGCCGCCGTCGCGGCGACAAGGACAAGGCGCATCGCCGAGCACGCCGAAGGCTTGTTTGTTCTCGAGTTCATGATCGCAAAAGCATACCGAGGAAGCGCGTCGCCCACCCAACCACCGCGCACGCACACGCGCCGGCATGCCGGCGGGCACGAGACGCGCGTCTCCCGCCGCCTGCGTGCTCTCGACGGCGCCGACCGACACGAGCCGAATGGAAGAACTGGCGTGCCGCTTGCGGGCCCGGCAGCCGTCCGGGCACTCTCGCCCGCATCCGAGCGGCGCTGAACGAAAACCGGCGGACCCATGCGGGCCCGCCGGTTGGTTTCGAAGGATTGCTTCAGACCCGGAGGAGAACCGGGCCATCGGTCGTGGTCACGTCACGCGGCACGCGGAGCGTGCATCAGCGACGGCGACGCAGGGCGACCAGGCCGGCCATCGCGGCCACGCCGGCGGCGCCGGGGGTCGGAACGGCGACGATGAAGATCTCGTAGGACTTGCCGCCGTTGAAGGTGGCGTTCACGCCCTGGACATCACGGGCGACGAAGTCGAGGTAGTAGGACTGGGCCCACTTGCCGTTGTTGTTGGTGGCGTTGGCCAGGCCGAAGCGGAGGGCGCCGAGCTCGCCGTCGGGGTTGACGGTGCCGGCGTCCTTGATGTTGGCGAGAACGCCGGCGGTCGTCGGCTCAGACGAGCCGGGCCGCAGCGTGATCTGGGCGATGAAGAGGCGGTCACCGGCGCCGCTGGTGATGAAGCCGCCGCCGGCGGCCGCGTTGAACCACACGCCGCTCAGCGAGGAGGTGCTGAAGGGGGTGGTGGGGGTGGCGGTCGGGAAGATGATGTTGCTCGGGCCCAGAGCGCTGTAGCCGTCGGTGGCCGACGACGACGAGGAAGGACGCGAGCGGCCGACGGGGTCCATGGCGAGGTACGAGTCCCACTCGAGCAGCGCGTTGCCGAAGATCGCGCCGGCGGCGGGCGGAACGTTCGCGCCCGCGGCGGGGTTGTACGGGGCGCCACCGGTCCAGGTGATGGGAGCGCCGAGCGAACCGCCGGGGATGCCACCG
>CAZDYM010000147.1:245-6547 GCA_964509325.1 uncultured Phycisphaeraceae bacterium | reverse complement strand
CCCGACGTGCGGGGCCGCGGGAGTGCCCGCCAGCGACGCCGGGGAGAGGGGCTTGGCGGGTGTCGGTGCGTTGGCGGGCGGCGGGGTCATGGTGCGGTTCCGGGGGGTGGTTGAGGCGGGCCGGGTGAAGAAATGAGGCACGACGGCGCGGGGTTCCTCCGGCGAACCGCCGAACGAACAGGGGCTCAGAGGAGCGTGCGCCGAACAAAATGCGACGCCATGTCGAGGTGAGGATACCGGAAGCAGCCCCTCTCGGCAAGAACAATATTCGTCAAAACCACGAAATCACAGAACAATCGCTTGATTTTCTGCGATGAACCCATTGAAATACGGCTTGTTTGCCGGATTCTCCGACCCGTGACCGTCAGGAATCGGTTGGGTTTTGCAAGGATGCGGGTCGGAATGGCCGTTTCCGGACGAGGGGGCGTTGTTCGGCGAAGATGTCGCCGTTGACGGTGTTTCGTCGCATGCTGGATTTCCGCTCTTGACCCGACCCTGTTCTGGGAGCCCGACCATGACCATCGCCGCCGCCCGTCCTTCGAGTGTTGTCTCCGTTTCCGCGGACCCGTTGCAGTTGATCGACGTGGACCACGTGCGGTTTCATGTCGGCAACGCGAAGCAGGCGGCGTTCTTCTACGCCCATTGCTTCGGCTTCCAGATCGAGCAGGTGAGCGACCTGACCACCGGCGTGCGCGACGCCGCGACCTACCTGCTGACGCAGGGCAACATCCGCTTCCTGCTCACCACCGGCCTCACCGCCGAGCACCCGGCGTGTCTTGAGACCGCGATGTACGGCGACGGGGTCAAGGACGTCGCGTTCACCGTGTTCGACGCCGAGAAGGCCTGGGAGAAGGCGACCTCGAACGGCGCCGTGTGCGCCCCTGGCGGCGAGCCGCGCACCATCAAGGACCAGCACGGCACCATCACCACCGCCAGCATCCGCACCTACGGGCGGTGCGTCCACACGTTCGTCTCGCGCACCGGCGCGTACGACCTGACGAAGGTGAAGCAGGGCGGGCTGTTCGCGCCGCGGTTCAAGAAGCTCGAGGGCGGGCTCGGTGGGGCCGCGGCGAGTTCGATCCTCGCCGTCAACGAGTTCAACCGCAAGAACCCGTGCGGCCTGAAGTACGTTGACCACCTGGTCGGCAACGTCGAACTGGGCAAGATGAACCACTGGGTGAAGTTCTACGAGGACGTCCTCGAGTTCACCATGTTCAAGCACTTCGACGACAAGGACATCGCCACCGACTACTCGGCCCTGATGTCCAAGGTGATGGCCAGCGGCAACAACCTGATCAAGATGCCCATCAACGAGCCCGCCGAGGGCAAGAAGAAGAGCCAGGTGCAGGAGTACCTCGACTGGCACTGCAACACCCCCGGCGTCCAGCACCTCGCCCTCCGCACCGACGACGAACTCCACTCCATCGCCGCCCTCCGCGGCCGCGGCGTGGACTTCCTGATGCTCCCCGACGCCTACTACGAGAAAGTGTGGGACCGAGTCAACGGCATGCTGAAGCAGCACGGGCACGAGGCGGTGAAGGAGGACCACCAGAAGGTGCGCGACCTGGGCATCCTGGTCGACGCCGACGACGAGGGGTACCTGCTGCAGCTGTTCACCAAGCCGCTGCAGGACCGTCCGACGCTGTTCTTCGAGATCATCTGCCGGCGCGGGAGCCAGAGTTTCGGCAAGGGGAACTTCAAGGCCTTGTTTGAGGCCCTGGAACTGGAGCAGGAGAGGCGGGGGAACTTGTGAGGTTCCGCCGCCGAGCGGTGAGCAAGAACGGCCTGGTGCAGAAGCGCAGGAAGGACGGCGGGCGATGGTTCAAGCACCGAAGGTGCGGCGCACGGCTCGGCACGGCGCGTCGGTGTGAGGCGGACACTCGGATGTGTCGCCGCTTCGCGGCCTGGCAGTCGATGCCGGCGCGATTCCCGGGCCTTTCGCTCCTTGCCCCGGTCGAGCAGCCCTTCGGGCCGCGAAGACGCCGTGCGGAGTGGTGGCTCTTGGCACGTTCCTTCGGCGCCGGGCGGCGCCGTGAAGCCGGGCATCGTCGCTTCGGCAACGCTACTTGCGTGATTGCGCGCGAGCGTTTCGCACCAAGGTCAGAGCCTCGTTGATCGCTCGTTCGAGGTCGTCGTTGGTGATGAAGGCGTCGTAGGCGCCGCAGCGGCGGGCTTCGGCGATCTCTTCCCTGGCCAGTTGGAAGCGGCGCTGGATCACTTCCTCCGGTTCGCGTTTGCGGGCGCGGAGGCGGGAGAGCAGGGTTTCCTCGCTGGGCGGGAGGACGAACATCGCGAAGGCGTGGGGGATCTGGCGCTTGATGCTCTTGGCGCCCTGCACGTCGATCTCGAGGATCATCAGGCGGCCGCGGGCGAGCTGGGCCTCGACGGGGGCGCGGAGGGTGCCGTAGTGGTTGCCGGCGTAGACGGCGGTTTCGAGGAACTCGCCGGCGGCCTCGCGGCGCTGGAACTCGGCCGGGGTGAGGAAGTGGTAGTCCACGCCCTCGACGTCAGCGTCGGTCTTGGAGCGTGTGGTGGCGGAGACGGAAAAGACGGCGTCGGGGATCGAGCGTTCGACGGCGCGGGTGATGGTGGTCTTGCCGACGCCGGAGGGGCCCGAGATGATCAGGAGCATCCCGTTGTCGGTGTCGGTGGCGAGTCGGTGGGCGGTCATCGGGGGATGATACTGGCCGAGACTTCAGCGCGGAGACCTCGGAGATCGAGGATGACGCCGAGGAGGGTGGGCCGGTGCGATCCCTCGACGGGGCGTCGCGTGTCGGCGAAGTGGGGCGGGTGGCGCGCGATGGTGCCGCGGGGGCGGGGTCGTGGCACGTCGGCGGTGGGGGCGTTTCGGGCCGCGACCGAGGCTGTTCACGGGCACGCGGTGCCGAAGCGCCCGAGGAAGAAGACCAGGTCGGTGGTGTTGACGCTGCCGTCGCTGTTGAAGTCGGGGCCGGTGCCGGGGGTGACGGTCGAGCCGAAATCGCCGAGGAAGATGACCAGGTCGGCGGTGTTCACGGCGCGGTCGTTGTTCAGGTCGCCTGGGCAGGGCGGGGGCGGCGTGGCGCCGGTGCAGTCGTTGATGAGCAGGGTGAGGCCGCCGGGCTCGAGGGCGAACGGCAGGGTGGTGAGCAGCAGGTCGGGGTCGGAGTCGCGGTCGAGGTCGGCGGCGGAGAGGTGGCGTGTCTGGGCGTGGGTGCTGGGGTAGTTCACGGTGCCGCTGAAGGCGCCCGCGCCGTCGTTGAGCAGCGTGTTGACGCCGCCGGAGGCCGGGAAAAGGCCCTGGTACGCGATGGCGATGTCGCGGTCGCCGTCGTCGTCGATGTCGGAGGCGACGAGGGCGAGGGGGTTGTCGGTGACGGTCAGGGCGAAGGCGGTGAGCGTGGCGTTGGTGAACAGCCCGTTGTTGTTGCGCAGGCGGGTGATGTTGTCGCTGCTGGCGTTGACGGTGACGGCGTCGAGGTCGTTGTCGTTGTCGAGGTCGGCGAGGGCCACGCCGACGGGGCGGTCGCCGCCGGAGGGCGCGAGGTTGAACCCGGAGATGGAGGTGAAGTTGCCCAGGCCGTCGTTGCGGCGGAAGCCGAGGAAGTCGGCGCCGCCCAGGGGGACGGCCATGTCGAGGTCGTTGTCGCCGTCGATATCGCCCAGGGCGATGCCGCTGGGGGCGTTGGTGCTGGTGAAGGGCTCTGGGGCGGCGAACGCGCCGGCGCCGTTGTTGCGGAGCACGAAGATGTTGGGCGAGGCCAGGCGGTTGCGCACGACGACGATGTCCTGGTCGCTGTCGCCGTCGAGATCACCGATGTCGGCGGCGAAGACCTCCGTGTTGATCGCGACGAAGACGGGCGGGGCGAAGGTCCCGTCGCCGTTGTTCAGGCAGACGTGGACGCCGTCATCGTCGTTGAGGAAGTTGGTGGCGACGACGACGAGGTCGGTATCGGCGTCGCCGTCGAGGTTGGCGGCGCGGAGGTCGTGGATCGTGGTGTTCTCGGGGAAGTTGATGGAGAGGGGCGCGCCGAACACGCCGGGGCCCGTGGAAGGCAGCACGTCGACGCGCTGGCTCTCCGCCACGGCGATGTCGTTGTGCCCGTCGCCGGTGAAGTCAGCGACGGCGTGGTCGCCGGTGCCGAAGCCCAGCGGGATCTCCGCCGCGCCGCCGCCGTCGTGGAACGTCCCGGGGGCGATGCGGTCCGGGCAGCAGACGATGCGCGAGGGCTCGAAGGTGTCGAAGCCATCGATGGACGTTCCGCCGCCGGCCAGCGCGACTTCGAGGCGGAAGGTGAAGCCGCCGAACTCGAAGTCGTCGGTGATCGGCCCGGCGTTGTTGAGCCGCAGCCGTTGGCGCACGCCCTGGAGGTCCTCCGTCGGAAGGAGCGTGTAAGTGCTCAGGATGTTCGTGAAGCCGCTGAGGGGTGCGAGCTCGATGGTCTCATTGAACGCGAAGGGAGGGGTGCCCCCGCTGAGGATGATGCGGCCCTCGTACTCGACGTCGGCGTTCCGCTGGTCGAGGAAGGCCTGGCCGTTGCCGAGGAAGTTGAAAGTGGGCGTGCCGGGCTGTCCGAAGCAGTCGCCGAAGAGATAGCGGAAGCCCTCGATGCGGACGTTGACGCCCATGAGGTTGAGGTCGCCGTCGGGGATGGTCAGTTCCCAGGCTTCGACGCGCCCCGACTGGATGACGGTCGAAGCGATGTCCGAGGGGACGGCGGGGCGCTCGTCGAGCGTGACGACCGTGCGCAGCGTGCCGTTCATTGTGGTGGTGTCGGAATCCTGGGCGATGGGGATGCCGCCGACGAGAACCTTGAGCGTCACGATCACGCCGGTCGCGGCGGTGTAGGTGCCGCCGACCTCGACCTGAGCGTTGGACAGCGAGGGCACAAGGGCGGCCGAGGCGACAGCAGCGGGGGTCCACAGCGACATCTTCCGCATGGCACGGTCCTCATGTGAGGCGTCCAAAGTCCGGTGAACGGGCCGGGCCGGCGCCGAGTTGGTTTCAGTGTGCGCCCCGAGGGGCGAGAACGGAAGAGGATGTCGCCCCGTAACAAGGGGCTTGCACGAGATCTGACACTCCGTCGCGGCGTCCGGCGCGAGGATTTTCGGAGGATGTTCGGACTGTCAAACTGGCAGGCTTGAAGGGGGCAGGTGCGGCCTTCGTCGCACCGACATCGCGATCACGCCGGCCGAGGGGGCGATGGCGGGCGTGGGGCGGCGCGGATGTTGGCACGGGGGTTGCAACCATCCGAGGTCCGCACGAAAGGAACCCACCCATGTCCAAAATCATCGGCATCGACCTCGGCACCACCAACTCCTGCGTCGCCATCATGGAAGGCGGCCAGCCCAAGGTGCTGATCAACTCTTCCGGCTCGCGCACCACCCCCTCGGTTGTCGGTTTCACCGACAAGGGCGAGCGGCTGGTCGGGCAGCCCGCCAAGCACCAGCAGGTGACCAACCCGAAGAACACGATCTACTCGATCAAGCGCTTCATGGGGCGGCGCCGCGCGGAGGTGTCGAGCTCGGGCGAGTCGGGCTACGGCAAGAGCGGCAACGAGGAGTCCAAGGTTCCCTACACCATCGTCGGCAACCCCGATGAGAACGTGAAGGTGAAGGTGAACCAGGGTGAGTTCACGCCTCAGCAGGTCTCCGCGTTCATCCTGATGAACCTGAAGAAGACCGCCGAGGACTACCTGGGTGAGAAGGTCGACAAGGCCGTCATCACGGTGCCCGCCTACTTCAACGATGCCCAGCGCCAGGCGACCAAGGACGCGGGCGAGATCGCCGGCCTGAAGGTGGAGCGCATCATCAACGAGCCCACCGCCGCGGCGCTGGCGTACGGCCTCGACAAGAAGAAGAACGAGAAGATCGCGGTGTTCGACCTGGGCGGCGGCACGTTCGACGTGTCGATCCTCGACATCGGCGACGGGGTGTTCGAGGTGCTCTCGACCAACGGCGACACCCACCTGGGCGGCGACGACTGGGACCAGCGCCTCATCGACCACATCGCCGAGGAGTTCCGCAAGCAGACGGGCATCGACGTCCGCAAGGATCCGATGGCGCTGCAGCGTCTGAAGGAGGCGGCCGAGAAGGCCAAGTGCGAACTTTCGACGATGCAGGAAACCTCCGTGAACCTGCCGTTCATCACGGCGGACCAGAACGGGCCCAAGCACCTGCAGATGACCATCACGCGGGCGAAGTTCGAGGGCATCACCGCGGACCTGTTCGAGCGGCTCAAGGCCCCGTGCCTCCAGGCCCTCAAGGACGCCAAGCTCGACGCCAGCAAGATCGACGAGGTGGTGCTGGTGGGCGGCTCCACG
>CAZDYM010000147.1:0-188 GCA_964509325.1 uncultured Phycisphaeraceae bacterium | reverse complement strand
AACAAGAGCGTTAACCCAGATGAGGTCGTCGCGGTGGGCGCGGCGATCCAGGGCGGCGTGCTGCAGGGCGACGTCAAGGACGTGCTGCTGCTCGACGTCACCCCGCTGAGCCTGGGCGTCGAGACCCTCGGCGGCGTGATGACCCCGCTCATCCCCCGCAACACCACCATCCCCACCAGCAAGAAGGA
>CAZDYM010000146.1:0-6582 GCA_964509325.1 uncultured Phycisphaeraceae bacterium | reverse complement strand
CGGCTTGCAAACACGATGAGTGGTAGTAGGATTCTCTCCTCAGGCCTCGCAGTTCCGATCCCCGAACAACCTCCCGCCGCGTCGGCCAACCGGCCCCACGACGGATTGACAACGGCCTCAACGTCCTTCCCGGTGCTCACCCGGGGGGGGTCGATCCCGGGCCGTCGGGAGAGGCTTCCGTTCCCTCCCACCGACGGCAAGACGGTGGATCACAACGGGAAATCCTGACCACAACCCCCAGCGCCCCGCCCGGCGGGCCATGCTGTCGTTCCGCCTCTGTCTTCCTGATCCCCTGTCCGTGCTGCCTGCTTCCCCATGCCCGTCCTGTGCGACACCCAAATCCGCGAACTGATCCCCATCGAGCCGTTTGCTGAGTCTCAGCGCCGGCCCGGCAAGATCTCCTACGGCGTGTCGTCCTACGGCTACGACGTTCGCGTCGGCGCGCGCTTCAAGATCTTTACCCCCGTCCCCAAGTCCGGCGGCATCGCGATCGTCGATCCCAAGAAGTTCTCCGATGACTTCATGGTCGAGATCGACGTGAACGACCTCCGCTCCGAGACCGGCGGGCCGGTGGACCACGTCATCATCCCGCCCAACTCGTTCGCGCTGTGCGAGACCGTCGAGACCTTCCGCATCCCGCGCGACGTCCTGGTGCTGTGCGTCGGCAAGAGCACCTACGCCCGCTGCGGCCTGATCGTGAACGTCACGCCGCTGGAGCCGGAGTGGCGCGGCAAGGTGACCATCGAGATCAGCAACACGACGCCGCTGCCGGCGAAGGTGTACGCGAACGAAGGGATCGCGCAGTTCATCTTCCTGAAAGCGGACCGGGTGTGCGCGGTGTCGTACGCGGATAAGGCGGGGAAGTATCAGGATCAGGGGGGGCTGACCCTTCCGAAAGTCGACTAATGCGATGAGGAGCTCGGTCATGAAGAACTACTACCGATGTCTGAGTGCGGAAGACCGGATTTATAAGGTCCATTCTTCCCCCAACGGCTTCCTTCTTTGGTCCCGCCCAAGTACTGGCAACCGCATTGGATGCGCCAAGGTTCATGGTTTCGGACCCGATCCTTACTCGGCGATTTGCGACGCCATCAATCAAGGGAGTGTGTCCGAAGAGACTGCATGGGAACTACTCGAGGCTGTCCAACTCGAGGCTGTTCAACCAAACTCGTAATCGACCACGACCCGTGTCGCAGAGGGCAGTACGGCTCACTTCCTCGTGATGCTTCGACGCCTCACATGGATGATCTGCAAAGTGTGTTGTGACCTGCGTCGTAGTCTGCACCGGTCGGCGACCGGTGCCACCTTCAGACCGTTTCTTTCATCCCGCTCGACCTAATGAAGATCACTCGCCGATCCATCCAATCCGGCACAGACCCTTTCGCCTTCGTCGAATGGGTGAGGCGTTCCAGCTGTATTTCCTGGTGGCACCGGTCACCGACCGGTGCTGGCCGTAGTGCCGGATTGCAACCCCCGGCCTGATCCCTCGCCCTCCTTAGCACCGGTCGGAGACCGGTTCCAACTCTGAGCCGGTCGCTTCGCTCCCGTCTGTTCCTCCTCTTCCACGCCCCGCCCCGAACTCTCCATGAAGATCGCTCGCAAGTTCACCCAAGCCGGCAAGGACCCCTTCGCCTCCGTCGAGTGGGTGAAGCGCTCCAGTCGGATTTCCAACCCCGACGGCTCGGTGGTCTTCCAGATGGACGACGCCGAGGTGCCCTCGTCGTGGTCGCAGCTCGCCACCGACATCATGGTGAGCAAGTACTTCCGCAAGGCGGGCGTTCCCGTTGAGGGACAGCCCGGGAAGACCGGTCCGGAGAAGTCGGCCAAGCAGGTCATCCACCGCCTGGCCGGGTGCTGGCGGCAGTGGGGGGAGCAGCACGACTACTTTGATTCCAAGGCCGACGCGCAGGCGTTCTATGACGAACTGGTCCACATGCTGGTGCATCAGATCGCCGCGCCCAACTCGCCGCAGTGGTTCAACACGGGCCTGAACTTCGCCTACGGCATCACCGGCCCGGCGCAGGGCCACTTCGTGCCCGACCCCGAGTCCGGCGAGGTGAAACTGGCCCAGGACGCGTACACCCACCCGCAGCCGCACGCGTGCTTTATCCAGTCCGTCGATGACGACCTCGTGAACCCCGGTGGCATCATGGACCTGTGGGTCCGCGAGGCGCGGCTGTTCAAGTACGGCTCCGGCACGGGCACGAACTTCTCGAAACTGCGCGGCGAGAACGAGCCGCTGTCCGGCGGCGGCAAGTCGTCGGGCCTGATGTCGTGGCTCCGCATCGGCGACCGCGCCGCCGGCGCGATCAAGTCCGGCGGGACCACGCGCCGCGCCGCCAAGATGGTGTGCCTCGACCTCGACCACCCCGACGTCGAGCAGTTCATCAACTGGAAGGTGCGCGAGGAGATCAAGGTGCAGGCGCTGGTCGAGGGCATGAAGGCCATCGCCGGGAAGAAGGCCTCGCTGCAGGACCAGGAGACCATCGGCGAGACCGCCGCGAGGCTGGGCCTCAAGCTCGATTACGACTTCAACGGCGAGTCGTACTACACCGTTTCGGGGCAGAACTCGAACAACTCGGTCCGCATCAGCGACGCGTTCTTCGATTGCCTCGACCGGGACGGCGACTGGGAGCTGAAGCCGCGTCTGGGGACGAAGGGCGGCAAGACGATCAAGGCCTCGTCGCTGTGGGACCAGATCGGCTACGCCGCCTGGCGCTGCGCCGACCCCGGCGTGCAGTACGACAGCACCATCAACGCCTGGCACACCTGCCCCGCTTCGGGGCGCATCAACGCCAGCAACCCGTGCTCCGAGTACATGTTCCTCGACAACACGGCGTGCAACCTCGCGTCGATCAACCTGCTGAAGTTCTACGACCCCGTCTCGCGTCAGTTCGATGTCGAGCGCTACGAGCACGCGATCGACCTGTGGACGATGGTCCTCGAGATCAGCGTGCTCATGGCGATGTACCCCAGCCGCGAGATCGCCAAGCTCTCGTGGCGGTACCGCACCCTGGGCCTGGGCTACGCGAACATCGGCGCGATGCTGATGCAGGCGGGCGTGCCGTACGACTCGGACGAGGCCCGCGCCGTCTGCGGGATGATGTCGTCGATCCTGACGGGACGGGCCTACCGCATGAGCGCCCTGATGGCCAAGGAGCACGGCCCCTTCGCTGGCTACTCGCGGAACCGCGAGTCGATGCTGCGCGTGATCCGGAACCACCGGCGCGCGGCCCACGGCGTCCCCCGGAACGCCGAGGAGTACGAGAACCTCCGCATCCGCCCGGTGCCGATCGATCACGCCGTGGCGAAGTCGAAGTCCGCCAAGATCAGGAACAGCGCCGCGCTGCTGGAACGCTCGTGCGCGGCGTGGGACGAGGCGCTGGCGCTGGGCGAGAAGCACGGCTACCGGAACGCCCAGACCACCGTCATCGCCCCCACCGGGACCATCGGCCTGTTGATGGACTGCGACACCACCGGCGTCGAGCCCGACTTCGCGCTCGTCAAGTTCAAGAAGCTCGCCGGCGGCGGGTACTTCAAGATCGCCAATCAGTCCGTCGAACCCGCCCTGCGGGCCCTGGGGCTGAGCGCCGCGCAGATCAAGGACGTGCTGACCTACGTGCTCGGCACGCTCGATCTCGAGGTGCCCATGCCCGCCGCGGGCGAGCAGGGCGATCTGGCCATCACCTTCGCGGACTGGCTGCGCGAGGCGGGGCTGAACGACGACGACCTGAAGCGCATCACCGCGGCGTTGCCCGGCGTGTTCGAGATCGGCTTCGCGTTCTCGGCGTGGACCATCGGCGACGAGGCCCTGTCGCGCATCGGCATCGACCCCGCCGGCGCCAAGGCCGACGCGTCGTTCAACCTGCTCAAGCGGCTCGGCCTCACCGCGGCGCAGATCGAGGTGCTGAACGAGCGGGTCTGCGGCACGCAGACGGTCGAGGGGGCCCCGCACCTCAAGGAGGAGCACCTCGCGGTGTTCGACTGCGCCAACACCTGCGGCAAGAAGGGCAAGCGGTTCATCAAGCCCGAGGGGCACATCCGCATGATGGCGGCGGCCCAGCCCTTCATCTCCGGCGCCATCAGCAAGACGATCAATCTGCCGAACGACGCGACCGTCGGCGACATCAAGGCGGCGTACCGCCTCTCGTGGGAGCTGGGCCTCAAGGCCAACGCGCTGTACCGCGACGGGTGCAAACTCAGCCAGCCGCTGAGCACCAAGGCCGAGGACTCGAACGCGTCGAGGGTGGTCGAAGACAAGCCGGCGGGGAAGCCCTCCGTGAAGGTCGAGAAACTCAGGGCCGACGTGACGGCGATGCTCGACCAGGTCGAGGAAGACGCCGACGCCATCGACGAGGCCCGCGAGGAGATCGCCGAGGAACTCCGCGAGGTGGTCGTCAGCACCACCAAGGGCGACCGCGACACGGTCATCAAGGCGACCGAGCGGATCATCCACCGCCCGATGCGCCGCCGCCTGCCCGACACGCGGCGCAGCATCACGCACAAGTTCAACATCGCCGGGCACGAGGGCTATCTCACCGTCGGCCTCTACGAGGACAACGCGCCGGGCGAGCTGTTCATCACCATGGCCAAGGAGGGCTCGACGATCGGCGGCCTGATGGACTCGCTCGGCACGGCCACCAGCGTCTCGCTCCAGTACGGCGTGCCGGTCGAGAGCCTCGTCAAGAAGTTCACCCACCAGCGCTTCGAGCCGGCGGGCATGACCACCAACCGAGACATCCCCTTCGCCAAGTCGCTGGTGGACTACATCTTCCGCTGGATGGGCATCCAGTTCATCCCCGGCTACCGCGAGCAGGTGGTGCCGACGACGTCGCACGACGACGCGCACGAATCCAGCACCATCTTCGGCGAACGGGCCGTCGGCGCGCCGGCGCGGGCGGTCGTGACCGAGCCCACGCGTCGAACGACCCCGGCCCCCTCGCTCGCGGAGGTCGGCGCCGCCGCGAGCGGCTCTCCGTCGGGCGGCGCGCTCAAGACCAAGGTCAAGGCCAAGCCCGTGTCGGCCCTCAACGCCGCGCTGCAGGATTGCCAGGAAGACGCCCCGGCGTGCGAGGTGTGCGGCACCATCACCGTCCGCAACGGCACGTGCTACAAGTGCCTCAACTGCGGGCACAGCATGGGGTGCAGTTGAGACCCGAGGCACTGGGCACTGGGCATTGGGCACTGGGCATCAGGCATCAGGAAAGGCATCGAGGCATCGAGGCATCAGGTCTGGCGCGGCGTGCATCGCGCACAGCGCACTTCGAAAGAACCCCTCGGGGCGTTGAGCCCGGGGGAAGCAGGTCCGGGCCTCGCGGGCCGGTCGCACGGCGGCGGCCGCCCCGCGGGGACGGACCTCCGAAGGCCCGGAGAGAACGAGCAAGAAAGAAGGAGAGAGATTCGGCGGAGATGAGAGACGTTCGGAGACAGGTTAACTGTTTCGTGTGTTCAACCACGTCAGCCACCGGCCCGGGTGCTCCGACCCGGACCGAAGCGGTCGAGGAGGTGCGTCACCCCGCGGGCTAGACCATCGACGGGCACGCGAGAGACGGAACGCTCGCGTCGCGGCGGGAAGGGAATGACCCGCCGCGGACCGCCCGCCCAAGCGCTCGGCAGAGACACGCCGACGCGCCGGCCTGCAAGGGCCCGGCGTGCCGGCGGGCGTCAAGGAGCCGCGCGGAAGGGCCGATGATCGAACCCGCGTGCATCTCCCCGGCTTTTTCAGGGTTTCCCTGGATCCGTTTCACCTCAACGGCCCGGCGTGCGTGAGAGCGCCCGCCGGGCTCTGAGAGAACGAATGTCGGGAGCGGTTCGTTCGCCAACCCCGCTCCTGCCCGGCGCGCGGGTTCCCTGCGACCTGCGCCCCGGGGCTGATGGACGCCCACCAACGAGGGTCGGGCGCGGCCGATCTTGGTCGTGCCCTGGACCCTCCATCTTGCCCGCCCCCGAGCCGCCTTCGCGGGTGCTCGGGGGTTTCCTTTTCGAGGGCGTCAAGGCACGAAGGCGATGGGGCGCGAACGGGGTACGGCGCGGGTCGCTGGTGTTCTGGGTGGGGTGACAAGCACTCGGATTCGCGGTGATCGCGCGCGGTGACGGCCCTTCGACCCTTGTTCCCCTGTGCCTTCGTTCCTGTGCGCCCGCGTGCCCTTGACCCCGTAGCATGTCCCGATGTCACGCCTCGAGCAACTCGAGAAGCTGCACGCCGCCGACCCGGGCGACGCGGACGTGGCGTACATGATCGCCCACGAGCACGTGAAGAGCGCCAACATCCCCGCGGCGTTGCACTGGTTCGACACCTGCCTCAAGCTCAATCCGTCGTACCACTACGCGTACTTCCACAAGGCCCGGGCCCAGCAGGCCGCGCAGGACATTGAGGGGGCCGTGCGGACGCTCCGCGCCGGGCTCGGCGTGGCGCAGCGTGACGGCAACGGCAAGGCCGCCAACGAGATCTCCGGTCTGCTCTTTGAGCTGGAGGCCTGAGCGTGGCTGTCCCGTTCGAGGCTCCCGAGGGTGCGGGCGTCGGCGGCGGGTCGGCGAGGGGCCGCCGCAGCCCCAGCAAGCCGCGCCGGTCGACGCGGGCGT
>CAZDYM010000145.1:0-6668 GCA_964509325.1 uncultured Phycisphaeraceae bacterium | reverse complement strand
CGCCGCGGGCCAGCATGGGCTTGAGCATGTTGCCGGCGTCCATGGCGCCCTCGGCCTTGCCGGCGCCGACGATGGTGTGGAGCTCGTCGATGAACAGGATGATGCGCCCTTCGGACTGCTTCACTTCGTTGAGCACCGCTTTGAGGCGCTCCTCGAACTCGCCGCGGAACTTCGCGCCGGCGACCAGGGCGCCCATGTCGAGGGCGAAGACGGTCTTGTTCTTCAGGCCCTCGGGGACGTCCCCGCGGTGGATGCGTTGGGCGAGGCCTTCGACGATGGCGGTTTTGCCGACGCCGGGCTCGCCGATGAGGACGGGGTTGTTCTTGGTCTTGCGGCTGAGGATGCGGACGGTGCGGCGGATCTCGTCGTCGCGTCCGATGACGGGGTCGAGCTTCCCGGTCGCGGCGTCCTTGACGAGGTCGCGGCCGTACTTCGTGAGGGCCTCGTAGGTGACCTCGGGGTTGGCGGATTGGACACGCTGGTTGCCGCGGACGCTGGTCAGGGCGGCGAGGAACTTGTCGCGGGTGACGCCGAAGGACTTGAGAACCTTCTGCGCGTCCCCGGCGTTCTCGGAGAGGACGCCCAGCATGAGGTGCTCGACGGAGACGTACTCGTCCTTCAGGCGCCTGGCCTCGTCCTCGGCGCGGACGAGCAGTTGCTGCAGGCGCTGGGTGACGAAGACCTTGCCCGGCTCGGCGCCGGGGCCGCGGACGCTGGGCCGCCTCGTGAGCACGCCTTCGAGTTCGGAAGCGAGCGCCTCGGGGTCGATCTCCATGCGTTCGAGCAGGCGCGGCACGAGCCCCTCGGGCTGGTTGACCAGCGCGAGCACGAGGTGCTCGGTGTCGGTTTCCTGGTGCCCGAAGCGGACGGACTGCGTCTGGGCCTGCTGGAGCGCTTCCTGGGATTTCTGGGTGAGGCGGTTGAAGTCCATGATGCGGCTTGGGTGCAAACAGGATGCCGGTCGGGCGCGGGGCGGCGCGGGCGGCGTTGCAGGTCGGGTTCGGCCCGCGGTGCTGTCAGGCGTGGGCGGGCCTGCCATGGGTCTGTCAGATTGACAGTCCGAGGGCGTTTCTCATGGGTTTGTCGGGCCCGGTGCCGGGGGCGTCGGCTGGCATCGCGGTTGCAAGAAAGCCCGCGTGCCGACAGCGGAAAGCGCGAAGGCACGAGATTCATGTTCTCTCACGCAACCGCGTTTCTGAAAGGAGTCCGCCATGTTGACCCGTTGCACCCCCGCTGCTGTCCCGATGACCGATCTTTCGAGCCACGTGGACCGTCTGCTCAACGAGGTGTTCGCAGGCTTCACGCCCGAGACCTCGACCGTGTTCTCCCCCGCCAAGCCCTTCCCGGCGCTGAACCTCTGGCACGATGAACAGGCCTTCTACATTGAGGCCGAACTGCCCGGCTTCACGATGGACGACATCGACATCAGCCTGATCGACAAGGAGATCACGCTGACCGCGTCGCGCCGCGTCGAGATCGAGGAGACCCCCAAGACGAAGGGCTTCGAGTTCATCCGGCGTGAACGCGCCGAGGGCACCTTCAGCCGCACCGTCCGGCTGCCCGTCGCGGTCGATCCCGAGAAGGTGACGGCGAAGCTGGTCCACGGCGTGCTGACGGTGACCCTGCCCAAGGCGCCCGAGGCGCTGCCCCGCAAGATCGCGGTCCGCACCGAGAAGGGAGCGGTCTGAGGCCAAGCCCATCACCCGCGCTGACCGGGTGACGCCCCACCCGACCACCGGCCACGTTCCGGCGGGCGAGATGCCCGTCAAAGCCCCCAAGAAACCAAACGCCAGGAGAGTTCCGATGAACGCCCCCGCGACCATTTCGAACATTGAGAAGGTTCCCACCGCCCACGAGACACCCCAGCGCGAGACGGGGATGCCCGCCGAAGCGACCACGATCTACCGCCCCGCGGCGGACATTTTCGAGACCGAGCTCGCGTTCACGGTGATCCTCGACATGCCGGGCGTGCAGCCCGAGGGGATCGAAGTGACGATGACCGGGAACGAGTTGTCGATCACCGGCAAGGTGCCGCTGCGCCGCCCGGTGGCGGCGGCGGGCCTGCTGCACCGCGAGTACGGGGTCGGCGACTTCGCCCGCACGTTCCGCCTGGGCGAGGGCATCGACCGGGCCGCGATCGCGGCGTCCTACGAGGCGGGCGTGCTCACGCTCACACTCCCGAAGTCGGATCGGGCCCGGGCCCGGAAGATCAACGTGACCGTCAACTGAGGTTGCTTCCAGAGTCCCCCGCCGTGAGTCCCCCTGCCCCGGGCGGTCTTACGCGCGCAGCGAGGCCTCCCCGGCTTCTGACGGATTGCGTGAACTGAAAAGGACAGGAATCTCGCGCAGAGTCCCCGCCCGGCGTCCCCCTGAGGATGCCGGGCTTTTTTTCTTATGGGGCACGGCCTCTGGGACGTTTCGGCGGGCTTGGAGCGGCTTTGACGGGGGGCGCGGGGACCGGTACGATCATTGAGACACAGTCTCAAAAGGAGTCCGCCATGTCTGGTTGCCCGTTCCACAAGCCCGGTGACACGTCGATGCCTTCGGTGATGGAAGTGCTCAAGACATCGACGCAGGAGCTGCACGACGCCGCCGAGGGGCACCGGTTCCAGCAGGCGCTGGTGCGGGGCGAGGTAACGCGGGAGCAGTACGCCGCGTACCTGGGGCAGTTGCTGCTGGTGCACCGGGCGCTGGAGGGGGAGCTGCGCCGGCACGCGGCGACGGTTCCGGCGATCGCCAAGGTGGTGAAGCCCGAGCAGTACCAGGAGCCTTATCTGCTGGAAGACCTGGCGTTCTTCGGCGTGGAGCCGGAACGGATCGTGCCGCTGGCTTCGACGATGGCGCTGGTGGATGAGGTGATGGAGGCGAGTCGGCGTGATCCCCTTTCGCTGCTGGGGTATCACTACGTCATGGAGGGGTCGAACAACGGGAACAAGTTCATCGCCAAGGCGCTGGCCAAGAGCCTGGGGCTCAGCGGCTCGGGCGGTCTGCGGTATCTTGACCCCTACGGCGACCAGCAGCGGGCGCTGTGGACGGCCTTTAAGGAGAACATGAACGGGTGCGGGTTCACGCCGGCCCAGATGATGTCGCTGGCGAAGGCGGCCCAGGCGATGTTCCGGGGCATCGGGGCGATTTCGGCGGAGATGTCGGCGTTTTCGCCCGCGGCGGCGCTGGCGGGGTAAGGCCCGTGCAGCCGGGTTCGGCTTTCGCGGTAGGTAAAGGTGGAATCCTCGTGGTCGGGCGGGGATTCCGGCTCGGAGAGCCGAAGTCCATCTCACGGCGCGTTCGAGACTCTTTCGGGGTTGTCGGCGTCCGAGTTGCAGACACCCTGGCCCGAAGTTCGGGCTTCTTGATGACCCTGAAGGAGAACATGTGACGATGCAACCCCAGCTTTCTGTCGCGTCGGTTCTGGTGGCCTTTTCGCTGTCCTGCGCGGGCGTTGTCTCGGCGGACACGACCCCCGCGTCGGCGCCGGCGGCCGCGAAGGGATCGACGGGCCTGATCCCTCGGAGCGTGCTGTTCGGGAACCCGGACCGCGCGGGGGTGCAGGTCAGCCCCGATGGGAAATGGCTGTCGTATCTGTCGTCGGTTGACGGGGTGATGAACGTGTGGGTCGCGCCGATCGACAGGCTCGACGAGGCCCGAGCGATCACCAAGGACACCAAGCGCGGGATCCGGACGTACTTCTGGGCGTACAACAGCCAGAATGTCCTGTACATCCAGGACGAAGGGGGCGACGAGAACTGGAACGTCTTCTCCACCGACGTGACGACGGCGCGGACGACGAACATCACCCCGCTGAAGGGCGTGGCGGCTCAGATCGAGGGCGTGAGCCAGAAGTTCCCGAACGAGATCATCGTCGGGCTGAACGACCGCGACCAGAGGCTGCACGACCTGTACCGCGTGAACATCCAGAGCGGCGAGCGCACGCTGGTGGTCCAGAACCCCGGCATGATCGGGGGCGACATCTGCGCCGGCATCAGCGTGGACGACGACTTCCGCGTCCGCTTCGCGAACACCAACACCAAGGAAGGGGGGAGCAAGATCTACACGGCGGTGCTCAAGGAGGGGACCACCTACGAGTGGAGGGAGTTCCAGAGCATCCCCTCGGAGGACATCCTGACCACGGGCGCGGTGGACTTCAACAAGGACGGCACGCGGGCGTACATGCGCGACAGCCGCGGGCGGGATACCTCGGCGCTGTTCAGCCTGGACCTGAGCACCGGCGAGCGGACGCTGATCGCGGAGAACCCCCGGGCGGACGTTGGCGGCGTGATGATGCACCCCACCGAGAAGACCGTCCAGGCCGTGGGGTTCAACTACAAGCGCAACGAGTGGACCGTCGTCGACGCGTCGATCGAGCCCGATTTCGCGTACCTGCGGACCGTGAGCGACGGCGACTTCAACGTGACGTCTCGGAGCCTCGACGACAGGACGTGGATCGTGGCCTATTCGCGGGACAACGGGCCGGTGAAGTTCTACCGCTACGACCGCTCGAACGCGGGGGCGCCCAAGGCGTCGTTCCTGTTCACGAACAACAAGCGGCTGGAGGGGCTGGACCTGGCGCGGATGCACCCGGAGGTGATCAAGAGCCGCGACGGGCTCGACCTGGTCTCGTACCTCTCGCTGCCGCCGCAGAGCGACACCGACAACAACGCGCGTCCCGAGCGGCCGATGCCGATGGTGCTGCTGGTGCACGGCGGCCCGTGGGCCCGTGACGTGTGGGGGTACAACGCGCAGCATCAGTGGCTGGCGAACCGCGGGTACGCGGTGCTGGCCGTGAACTTCCGCGCCTCGACGGGGTTCGGGAAGAACTTCATCAACGCGGGCAACGGGGAGTGGGCCGGGAAGATGCACGATGACCTGATCGACGCCGTGAACTGGGCGGTGGGCGAGAAGATCGCCGACCCGAAGAAGGTGGCGATCATGGGCGGCTCGTACGGCGGTTACGCCACGCTCGCGGGCCTGACGTTCACGCCCGATGTGTTCGCGGCGGGGGTGAGCATCGTGGGCCCGTCGAACCTGCACACGCTGCTGAGCACCATCCCGCCGTACTGGGAGCCGATGATC
This sequence comes from uncultured Phycisphaeraceae bacterium, assembly GCA_964509325.1. GTDB lineage: Bacteria > Planctomycetota > Phycisphaerae > Phycisphaerales > UBA1924 > JAFLCM01. The sequence continues at coordinate 1,598 of CAZDYM010000145.1, read as the reverse complement.
AACACGCTGATTAAGCAGATCGGCGGCGATCACCGGACGGAGGAGGGCCGCCGGTACCTGGAGAGCCGCAGCCCTCTGAGCCGGGTGGACAAGATCCAGCGTCCGCTGCTGATCGGGCAGGGCGCCAACGACCCGCGCGTGAAGCAGGCCGAGAGCGACCAGATCGTCAAGGCGATGCAGGACAGGAACATCCCGGTGTCGTACGTGCTGTACCCCGACGAGGGCCACGGCTTCGCGCGGCCCGAGAACCGCAAGAGTTTCAACGCGGTCGCCGAGGCGTTCCTCGCCAAGCACCTGGGCGGCGAGTACGAGCCGATCGGGGATGACTTCCAGAAGTCGTCGATCAACGTTCCGACCGGGGCGGAGGGCGTGCCCGGGCTGCCCGAGGCGCTGAGCGGGAAGAAGTGAAGTGATCCGGCGCGGCCCATGATTCGACTCAATCGAAAGCCCCGGCTCGATCAGCCGGGGTTTTTCTTTGGTGCTTCTCGGACCGAGGCCTTGGTCTCGGTTGACCAGGGGTCTTGCACCCAAGGTCTTTGGGGATAGACTGAACTCGGAGGTGAGTGATGAACTCGAGCAAGTGGGTTGGCGGCGCGATCAGCGGGTGGCTGCTCGGAGCCGCGGCCGTGTGCCCCGGCGGAGCGGTGACGGTCGAGACGTTCGACCTCCGGGCGGATTGGTCGGAGGCGTCGAATCCGAACGGGCGTTGGTCGTATCTCGAAGGCGGGAACCCGCTGCCGTTCGTGGCGTCGTGGCAGAGCACGCTGGGAGGCTGGGGCGTGGCCCAGCCGGGGTGGGCCCGCTCCGAGAACGGGAACAACCGGCTGCCCTTCTGGTTCCGGAGCAACGGGAGCGAGCAGTTCGCGCGCGATTTCCTCGCGGGCGACATCGTGGTCCACTCGACCGACGCCGCGAACGGCGTGGGACAGGGCCTGGCCGGCGTCGAGTGGAGGGCGCCGGCGCGGGGGCGTGTCAGCCTGACCGGGGGCGTGTGGATGGGACGCGACATCGGCCGCGGCAACGTGTGGCGGCTGTTCGTGAACAGCACCCAGGTCCGCATCGGCGTCATCGAGTCCGGTGATGTCTACTCCCGCGCGAACCCGTACCTGCTCGTAGACGGAACCGGCGCTTCCCCTCTGACCGACCTCCCGATCGGCTGCGGCGGGACGGTCCGGCTCGACTTCGAGCGCACGACCGTCGCCGGCGATTTCGTCGGGGTCGATCTCTCCGGCGTCTTCACCCCGGCGCCCTGCGCCGGCGACATCAACGGCGACGGGGCCGTCACCACGCCCGACCTGACGACCCTCCTCGGCCAGTTCGGGCAGACGGGCGCCGGGCTGTGCGCCGACCTGAACGGGGACGGGAGCGTGAACACGGCGGACCTGGTGCTGTTTCTCGGGCGGTTCGGCGGCACGTGCCCGTGAGCGCGGGGGCGGGCGTCATCCGCCGACCGCGAGGCGGACGAACAGCTCGCCGCGCTTCTCAAAGTGGGTGAACTGATCCCAGCTGGCGCAGCCCGGGCTGAGGAGCAGCGCGTCGCCGGGGTTCATGCGCTCGCGGGCGGCGGCGACGGCGGCGTCGAGGGTGGCGCAGTCCGC
>CAZDYM010000144.1:0-6671 GCA_964509325.1 uncultured Phycisphaeraceae bacterium | reverse complement strand
ACGAGATGCTGGTGCTGACCACCAACGACAAACGCAAGCCCGAGATCCAGGTGCCTATCTCCGCCTGGGTGGGGGAGCGGCCCCCGCCTCGGGTCGAGTTCTCGCCGACGCTGACCGGCGGCGAAGGTGCCGACGGCACCCGCCCGGTCCGCATGAAGGACGTGATGCCGCGCCGGGTCGACATCCCCCCGAAGCCCGACATCACCGATCCCAACGCGCCGAAGACCGACCCCGGCCCGACGCCCGCTCCCGCGCCGACGCCGGAGCCGACGCCGGAGAAGCCGAAACTGCCTTGACGCGGGCCGGGCCCTCGACTTCCCCGAGGATCAAGCGGGCGTGTCGGCACGCCTCGGCGCAGCCGCACCGGGCTCCAGCCCCCCCGCCAGCCCCCGGTACAGACCGCAGCGCGCCAGCAGCTCCGCGTGCGTCCCCTGGTCGAGCACGCGGCCTTTGTCCATCACCACGATCCGGTCGGCGTTGATCACCGTGCTCAGGCGGTGGGCCACGATCAGGCAGGTGCGGGCCCGCCCGAACTCCGCGACCGCCGCCGCGATCTGCGCTTCGCTCTCGGTGTCCACCATGCTGGTGGCCTCGTCCATGATGAGGATCGCCGGGTCGCGCAGGATCGCCCGCGCGATCGCCAGCCGCTGTCGCTGGCCTCCCGAGAGCGTCAGCCCCGCCTCGCCCACCGGGGTGTCGTAGCCCTGCGGGAGCTTCTCGATGAACTCGTGCGCGTGCGCCCGCCGCGCCGCCTCTTCGATGCGCTCCCGCGTGGCCCGCTCGGGCGGCAGGGCGTAAGCGATGTTCGAGGCGATGGTGCCCCGGAACAGCACGGTTTCCTGTGTGACCACCCCGATCTGCCCGCGGAGGCTGGCGAGGGTGACCTTGGAGATGTCGTTCCCGTCGATGAGCACGCGCCCCGAGTCCGGCTCGTACAGGCGCGGCACAAGACTCAGCAGCGTGGTCTTCCCGCAGCCGTTGGGCCCGACCACCGCCACCCGCTCCCCGTGCCCGATGGTGAGCGAGACGCCGTCGAGCGCCGGCGGGCTCTCGCCTTCCCGCGCGCCCGGGTAGGTGAACGAGACATCCTCGAAGACGATGCTCTCGGCGTGGCGCGCCAGCACCGGGCGGCGTGTCTCGCGGATCTCTTCCAGCGGGCCGTTCAGCAGGTGCGCCAGCCGGTCGCTCGCCGCCCGCGCCGTCTGGATGTCCTGCAGGATCCCCGTGAGCGGCTTCAGGCTCGCCCCGCACACCGCCAGCGATCCCAGGACCGCGATGAACGAGGTCGCGTCCAGGCGCCCGTCGATGATCTGCCGGGCCGCGATCAGCGCCAGCCCGCCCGCCACGAAGATCGCGATCACCTCCATCAGCGGGCCGGCCAGGGCCCGCGCCGTGCGCACCTTCATGCTCTCGCGCAGCACGTCCTCGTTGGCCCGCGTGAACCGCGCGATCTCGTACCGCTCGGCCCGGTGCACCTTCACCACGCGGAACCCGCGGGTGGCCTCGCCCGCCGCCTCGAGCAGGCGCGCCTGGCTCTGCATCTGCCGCCGGCTGGCCCGCGTGATGCGCTTGCCGAGTTTCCGCAGGATCACCGCCAGCAGCGGCGCGACCACCACGGTGATGAGCGTCAGCCGCCAGTTCAGCACGAACGCGGCGATCAGGGCCGCCGCCCCCTTGGTCACCTGCGCCACCGCCTTGCTGGTGAGCTGCTGGAACCCGCGCTGCACCACCGACGAGTCCGAGATGATGCGGCTGATCAGGTCGCTCGAGGCGCCCCGCACCACCTCGCCCAGCGGCATGTGCAGCACGCGGTGGAACGCGCGCCGGCGCAGGTCCGCCGCCGCCCGCGTCGCGATCGTGATCGAGAGGTACTCGTGCAGGAAGTTCGCGGTCGCCCCGATCAGCGTCAGCACGCCCAGCGCCAGCACGATCACCAGCACCGCGTTGAACTCGCCCGCCGGCAGCGCCTCGATGAACCAGTCCGGCGCCCGCGCCCCGGGCCACGTCCCCTCCGCCCCGCGCGCCGCGTTCCACTCCGACGCCAGCGTCGGCAGGTCCTTGCGCTCCCCGAAGATGATCCGCAGCACCGGGACCAGCCCGATGATCCCCACCCCGAGCCCCCCCGCCGACACAAACGCCATCACCAGCGCCAGCACGGCCAGGCCGCGGCTGCGGAGCATCAAACGGGCTTGGGACCAGAAGGGGGTCACGCAGAAAAACGAGAACCGAAGATCCCAAAGCGATCATCGGAAGGCCGAACTCCGGGCCGGCGGCGGACGACGCGACCGAGCCCGACGGACATCGGCGTTCCAATCCTATTTTCGTTCCTCACTTTTCGCTTCTCGCTTTCGTTACCTCGGTGCCTCGTGCCCGGCGCCCAGGGCCTTCTCGTACAAGCGAGCCCAATCCCCCCAGAACCCCGCGTACGTTTTGCCCACGCACGCCGGCTCGCGGATCACCACGTTCGGACGCCGCAGCCCGATGATCGCCAGGCTCATCGCCATGCGGTGGTCGTCGTACGTCTCGAACTCCACGCGCTCCGCGACATCGGAGCAGTCGAGCCCCCGCGTCGGGGGCGTGATCCGCAGCAGTTCATCCGCCACCCCGCCTTCGGTCACATACGCCTCGATCTCGACCTTGACGCCGATCTTGCTCAGTTCGTTGCGCAGCGCCGCGAGCCGGTCGGTCTCCTTGACGCGCAGCGTCCGCAAACCGCGAAGCACGGTGGTGCCGGAGGCGAAGCACGCCGCCGCCGCCGCCGTCATGGCGGTGTCCGGCATCAGGCTCAGGTCCGCGTCGATGCCCGTGAGCGTTCGCCCGACGAGCGCCCGCGCATCGTCCCGGTGGATCCGCTCGGCATCCTCCGGCGTCCGCCGCTCTTCCCCCAGCCCCGCGCCCATCCGGCACAACAGCGCCTTGAACCACGCGTCGCCCTGCAGCGAGTCCTCCGGCAACCCCAGCACCGTCGCCGACGCACCCGGAACGACCGCCGCCGCTCCCCAGAAGTACGTCGCCCCGCTGGCATCGGGCTCGATATCCGCCACGAACTCGCCCAGCCCGGCCCCGCCGCCGTGGCTCACCCGCGCCCGTTTCCAGGCCGCGTCCCGCAACGCCGTTGCGCACCCCACCTCGCGCAGCAGCCGCAGCGTCATGTCGATGTACGACGGGCTGGTCGGCGGTGCCGTGAACCGCACCTCCAGACCCTTTTCCATCCACGGCGCCACCAGAAGCAGCGCCGACACGTACTGGCTGCTCTGCGTCACCCCCACCTCCAGCACCCCGCCCGAGGGCCGGCCCGGCCAGACCCGCAGCGGCACGCACCCGCCCGGGGGCTCCCCCAGTTCATCCACCGCGACCCGCAGGTTTCTCAGCAGCCCGACCAACTCGCCGATCGGTCGCTGACGCATCCGCGCGTTCCCGTCGATCACCACGGGCCCGTCCGCCAGGCACGCCGCCGCCGCGAGGAACCGCGTCGCCGTCCCGGCGTTGTTGAGGTTCAGCGCGACCCCCGACGCGCCGACCCGAAAGCGCCCTCCCACCCCCCGCACCCGAACCTCGTTGCCCCAGGTTCCGTGCTCCCGCACCTCGACCGCCGCCCCCAGCCGGCGCAGCGCCTCGATCATCACCCGCGCATCGTCCGCGTCCAGCAGACACCCCCGCAGCACGGATTCGCCTTCCGCGAGCGCCGCCAGCAGCAACGCCCTGTTTGTCAGGCTTTTGCTCCCCGGCGGCCTGACCCGTGCCGCAAAGGCCCCCGGAACAGGGCACAACTCCAGAGCCCGAGGCATCTCCGCCAAGGGCCGTCGCAGGATCGGGATCAGCTCTTCCGGGGTCATGCGCGTGCCATTTGACGCGGAGTTCGGCGAACGGGCTTCAGGGTTCGGACTTCACGCTCGAACGCCGCACCCCCGAACCCCGACACCCGGACCTCTCGAGGCAAACCGCTCCCTCACGGCGGCGGTCCGATCCCGAACCGCGTCCGGATCGCCCAGCCTCACTCCTCTTTGTCCTCACGCCGGAACACCGCCACCACGTCCTCGACCGGGATCACGTACAGCCGGTTATCGCCCTCGAAATCCACCGGGATGCCGTGCTTGGGGTTGAACAGCACACGGTCGTACTGCTTGATGGGGTAGTCCGGGTCGTTGGCCACCTGGGCCGACACCGCCACCACCCGCCCGGTGAGCGTGGGGATCTCGATCTTGTCCGGGAGGTGGATCCCGGAGCGGGTCTGCTTCTTGTCCTCGTCCTTGCGGATGAGCACCCGCTTCCCGATGGGCTCGACCGTTTCAATTCTTCCCGGCGATGACTTCGGCGTCGGCATGATTGCGGTAGTCTAGCGCCGCTCCGGGGCGCGTCGGCGTGTCGCGCGGCGACCGGGCATGCTCCCTGTCCGCCGCTCGACAATCGGCCAGTCCGGAAGCGTGCCCCGCCCGCACTCGGGCATCCCCGCTCACCATCAGATAAACAAAGACCCGCTGCAACGATGACGAAGAACCTGGCCCAAGCCGTGACCCCGGAACTGCAAAGCCAGACCGAAGCGATGCGAAAACTCGCCGACGAGTTGCAGTCGATGGCCACGACGTACGGCCTCAGGCTTCTCGGCGCCGTCGTCTTCCTGATCCTCGCCTGGCTCGCCGCGGGCTGGGTTTCCCGGCTTGTTTCGCGCGGCCTGGCCCGCGCCAAGATCGATCTCACCCTCTCGAAGTTCCTCTCGAACGTTGTCCGCTGGGGCGTGCTGGCGATGTCCGTTGTCGCGTGCTTGGGCATCTTCGGGATCCAGACCGCGTCGTTCGCGGCGGTCATCGGCGCCGCCGGTCTGGCCGTCGGCCTGGCGTTCCAGGGCACCCTCTCGAACCTCGCCGCCGGCACCATGCTGCTGATCTTCCGACCCTTCAAGGTCGGCGACGCGGTGGTGGTCGCCGGGCAGGCCGGCGTGGTCGACGAGATCGAACTGTTCACCACCAAACTCGACACCGCCGATAACCGGCGCATCATCCTCCCCAACTCGGCCATCTTCGGGGCGGTGATCGAGAACCAGTCGCACCACCCGGTTCGACGCGGCACGATCAACGTCTGTGTCTCGTACGAAGCGGACGTGAAACGCACCCGCGAGGTGCTCACCCAGGCGGCGGCCTCGGTCTCCGGTCAGGCCCCGGACAAGCCCGCTGAGGTGGCCCTCGCACGCCTCGGGCCCGCGGGAGTCGATTGGGAGGTCCGCGTGTGGGCGCCGGCGGCCAGCCTGCCCGCGGTGCACGAGCAAACCGCCGTCGCCGTCAAAGACTCGCTCGATTCCGCCAGAATCTTGATCGTCGTGCCCCCGCACGCCCGACCGAACTGATCCGAGCACTTCGGCGATCCCAGCCGAAACGTCCGCAGGCCCCGACTCCCGACTCCCTCCCTTCAGCGATGCTCGGCCTCGTCCCAGGCACCGTCACCCTCTGCGACTACGACCCCCAGTGGCCGGAGGATTTCCGTCGCGAGGCCGAGCGGCTCCTCCACGCCGTCAACGATCCGCAGGGCCAGGGCCCCGTCAAGGAAATCGCCCACATCGGCTCGACCAGCATCGCCGGCATGATGGCCAAGCCCATGATCGACATGATGGTCGGCGTCCACACCCTCGCCGACGCCCCCGCCCTCGTCCCCGCCCTGACCGCCCTGGGCTACGAGTACAAGGGCGAGTTCGGCATCCCCGACCGACACTTCTTCGTGCTGGGCAACCCCACCACCCACCATGTCCACATGGTGTTCCACGGCGGGCCCTTCTGGCGCCTGAACCTCCTGTTCCGTGACTACCTGCGGAACCACCCCCACGAAGCCGCCGCCTATGTCGCTCTCAAGCGGGAACTCGCCGCCAAGTTCGCCAACAACCGCGAGGCGTACACCAAGGGCAAGGACGCCTTCATCCGCGCCATGCTGCATCGGGCCGGCTGGCAGGGCTGACGCGTCGGCGAAACCCAACAAAGCCGGCACAGAGCGCCGGTCGATCCCCGGCATGCAGCGCGGCACGTTCCGCGTGGCGGCGCCTCGCACATTCCCAAACACCGGGACAACGGCGGCAGGGAATGACAACACGCTGTCACCCTCGCCGCGTGCAGAACGGTGGGGGCGGGGCAGTCCCCTCGGGCGAAGGTTCGCCTCCGAGGGATCCAACCAAAATACGAACAAAACGACGGCTTGAGCTGTCCGCGTCCCCCGGCGGGGCCGGGTGCCGGTACCTTCACGTTGTCACGGCCCACGGGACGTCCGAGAACCCGGAGAGGAGAGGGTGCGACCTTTGAGTTGGCTGAAAAGAACGGTTCTGGGTGGTGAAACGGGGTATGAATTTGCCGTCAAAGTGGGGCTTCCACCGAAGATTCCGCTTGTCGGGGTGGAATTTGGAGGTATGCTCTCGGTAGGAACACGTCCCGGTCTCGGCGGCGAGAAGGATCGCTGCTGGGTCCGGAGTTGAGGTAGAGATGGAGATTTGTCACATGATGGCTAAGCTTGTTTGCGCCTCCGCGCTGCTCGCGATTGCTGGTGCCGCGCAGGCGGTCCAGTTCGGTGTCAACCTGATTGACGCCGGCGGCATCCCCGGTGGCTCGCTGGGCAACCCGATCACTTGGACGCCCGCCAACGCCGCGTTCAACCCCGCCGCTGGTGCCAACACCCCGCCCTCCGCCGGCGCGATC